>NZ_JBMLTR010000178.1:0-111787 GCF_049239865.1 Aquidulcibacter sp. | reverse complement strand
TGCATGAACTCAAAGGCGCACCCCATGTCATTGATATCCGTAATCTGGGCTTGATTGGCGGGATCGAACTGGCACCGCGTGACGGCGTCGTGGGCGCGCGCGGCTATGATGTTTTCCTCAAAGCCTATGAGGCGGGTGCGCTGATCCGCGTGACGGGGGACATTATCGCCTTGTCACCGCCTCTGATCATCGAAGAGAGCCATATTGACCGCTTGGTCGACACAATTGGCGCGGCGCTGCACGCGGTGGATTAGGACGCTCATCGCTCACGCGCCGATGTGGCCGCGAAGGGACTGACGATGGGATCGCGCACCACGAGGTGCGGCTCTACACGCGGCGACAAGCGCAACTTTTGTTGCGCGCTCCTCCGCCACCAACACCACCATCCCCGCCAAGGAAAACCTTGCGAGGGTGCACCATAAAGAGGGGCCGGGGCGCGTGGTATGCGCCAAATGAGGTGGGCCAGATTAACGGACTGGCCCGGAATACGACGCAAACCGTGCGCCCCGGCTGAATAAGTGTGTGTGCTCGGGGTGGGTAACGAGGCCACCTTGTGGTTTGGTTCTTCCCCCGCCTAGTACGTAAAGGCCTCATTTTAGAAGCGCGTGCTCCTAAAAATACATAAGGCTTCCCCAAGGCGTCTCAAAGGCATCGCCTAAGTTCTTGACCAAGGGCTTCACACGGCAGTCGGGCACAAGCACACTCGGGCATCAGGACAGCTAATCCCAATGAAACACGAGGTCGCCACTTCAACCTCGATTAATCCCGCTTACCATCCCCAACCGGTGTCGCCGCTGCAGCAACAACGCCCTCTCGTTGGAGATGGGGGAAGGTTACTGCGTGTTTGATGGGTGGGGGATAAGTTTTTATCTATGCTTGCAAAGGACCGCGCAGCACGAGCTGCGCCTGTCAACGCGATGACAAGCGCAACTTTTGTTGCGCGTTCCCCTTCACCGGCTTCGCCGGACATCGGCGCATGCGCCGATACCCCGCGAGCGGGGAAGCTGGCCGCGAAGCGGACTGAAGGGGTTTTTCCCTCTGGATCGTTGTCAGCGAGACAGAAAACCCACCAAAAGGACCGCGCAACACGAGTTGCGCATCGGTACGCGCTGACAAGCGCAACTTTTGTTGCGCGGTCCTTTATCCCCGGCGGAGCGTTAGCGAAGAGCGGGGACCTTAGTGAGTTTGGGCGTTCCCCTTCAGTCCCTCTAGGACAGATCCCCCGGGGGCGTGGAAGCAACCAACAAATCGGGCGTGTGACGCTCCGGCGTCACAAAATCTGCTGCGGTGGCCGCGCGAATGTCGAACCGGCGGCGAACCAGTTCCAGGGGCTCATCCAATTGCTCCTCAAACTTTACAAACTGCAGGCTTTTTGCCGCCCTGCCGTGTGACCAGCCGTGCGTGATGGCGTTCATGGCGGGCACGGTCAGATGCGGATCGATGAAAGTCATATGCGCCGTGACGACCGCAATCCACATCGAGGCGTAAGGGAATTGTGTTTGGGCAAGTTGAAAGGCTTGAACCGCCAGCTCGCCCAATGGCGTTGGGGGATAGCCTGTAATCACATGATGCAAATCATGGGTTTGATACCCGCGTAACACCTTATGCTTGAGGACATCGGGCAAATTTTTCAAAACCCCGGTCGCCTCAAATTGCTCATGCAGGTCGCGATACCCGACAGCGAGCGATTCCATCAGATTATGGTCGCGGACAAACGCCAGATAATGCGCGCCCAACGTGCCAAGCGCATGAACTTCCAATGCTGCCAGAGACAGGGGCGGGGCATAATAGCGCTCGGCCGCTAACGGGCCTTGCACGGGATCGTTTTCGATCAAGGCGACATATTTCTCAATGGCGTCAGCCGGGGCGCTTTCCCACCAATCATTGAACAAGAAATGGATCCCATATTCATTGAAATTCTCGACACTTTTCAAAAATTTCGCCCCAAATTTAGGGTCCATTTTGCCCGCCATAGGTCTTTCCTCCATCCTGTTTCAGTCCTGCTTTTGCTATTGACGCCGCGCAGTCTAGCATTACTATTGACGAAAAGTACAATAATAAATTGGGGGCCGATTTGGAACCGCAGAGCAAGCCATTGGCCCAGTCGCAAATCTGGGCATTTTCGACCGTGGCGCTGCCGCTAGGCATGCTGGGCTTGCCTATGGCGATCTATTTGGCACCCTTCTATTCTGGCCAATTAGGCCTTTCGCTGTCGCTGGTGGGGGCCGCGCTGGTGCTGGCGCGGATCAGCGATTTTGTGACCGACCCGATCATGGGCTTGATTACCGACCGTTGGCGGCCTGCTTTGGGCCGAAGGCGTATTTGGCTGATCTTCGGCACCTTGATCATGATGGCGGGCGTTCAACTGTTGCTTCGACCGCCGCCAGAAGTCGGTGTGGTGTGGTTCGGGCTGAGTGTGGCCCTGGTCTATTTGGGCTATACGACCTTGCAGATCCCCTATGAGGCTTGGGCCGGCGAGATATCGGGCGATTATCATGTACGGACCAAAATCGCCGCAACAAAGCAAGGGTTTAGTATCTTAGGTCTTGTCGTGGCGACCGCCATTCCCGCCTATATCTTAAGCCATCCCGGCGCTGGAAGCGGCGATGTGCTCCATGCCATTGCTCTAGCGGTCCTGATTTTGTTGCCCCTCAGCGCCGCTTTGGTCTTTTTCACTGTGCCGCAACCTGATGCACCCATCGAAAAGGCACCGCTGAATCTGAAGCGCGCCGTGGGCCTGATGCGCGCCAACCAGCCCTTCAGCCTTCTGGTCGTGGTGGTTCTATTGGCGACAATTGGCGAGGTATTCCGACAGACCATTACGGTCTTCTTTGCGCGCGACATTGTGGGCGTCAAAAACATCGGCATCGTTTATGCCGTTTATTTTGCAGTCGGCTTATGCGCTGTTCCCCTTTGGGGCTGGCTCAGCAAGGCGATTGGCAAGCATCGCGCATTGATCCTCGCTTTAGGGATCGTTGCGGCGACCAATTTTGCGATGGGCTTTCTGCAACAGGGGCAAGGTCATCTCTTCATCGCTTTATTTGTGCTGAAAGGGATTTGCTATGGCGCGATTGGCATTTTGCCCAATGCGATGGTGGCAGACACGGTTGACCTCGATACCGCCCAAACCCAAGATCGCCAGCAAGGCGTCTATTTCGCAGCGATTGCCATGGTGCAAAAGCTAGGCTTTGCCTTAGGTGGCGGTTTGCCCCTTATTCTGCTGGATGCTGTCGGATTTAAAGCCGCAGGCGGCAGCGAGGCAGAAGCCTTGTTCTGGATGCGAATTTTCTACGCCGTCGTCCCTGGCGTCTTGGTCGCCATTGCGGCCATGCTATTGACCCGCTACTCCTTGACTGCCGAGCGGCAAGAGGAATTGCGGTACTATATCGCGCAGAAGGAGGCAGGTTTGACGCCCGACATGCCAAGCTATCTTCAAGACAATGTCTATCACGACCGTTCAAAGGCATCATCATGATCAAGGGATTGCACCATGCTGGCCTCAGCGTTGCCGATCTCGAGCGCGCCATTGGCTTTTACAAAACCGCCCACGCTTTTGAAGTGATCAGCCGCTTTCAAGTTCCCAACCGCGCCGATCTGCGCGCCATGATGGCGGTGGACGATAGTGCCTGTGAAGTGGCTCTATTGCGCGGCCCGACGGGCTTTCTAGAACTCTTTCACTTCGCCAACCCCTTGGCACCAGATGGACCGCCCGAGGTGTATCGCGCCGGCATTCGCCATATCTGTATCCAAGCCGTAGATGGCGATCACCTCTATGATGATTTTGTCGGGGCAGGGGCCAAGAGCCATGCCCGCCCATCAGGTCTAGGGACCGGCAATCTCTATTGCTATATCCGCGACCCTGAAGACAATATTTTGGAGTTGGAGGGCCTGCCTTATGCGGCAAGTGTCACCAGCCCGCCTTGGTTCGCCCATGTTGCCTTAGTGACCCCCAATATCAAACGCCTAACGGCTTTCTATACCCTTGTGACAGGTGCCCCCGTGCATAGCTCTGGTCACTTCGGGCCTGAGGCAAAATATGATGTGGTGGCCGGCCTTGAAAACATTGTCTTTGATGGGGCGTGGGTGAAAGCTGGTCCTTTGACGCTAGAGTTCTGGCAGTATCATCAGCCGCAAACACAGAGCAGGCCCCTCGCCAATGCGTCACAACATGGCTGGAGCCATTTTGCTTTAGAAGTGGATGATCTGGACGGCGAGTATCAGCGCCTATTGGCAGCGGGCGTGCATTTCCATAGCGCGCCCATGAGCAACGGAGCGGTGCGTTTTGTGTATGGCCGCGACCCCGACGGCAATATTTTCGAACTTCTCCAGGTTTTGCCCGGCCATGAACATCTGTCCCTAGGCCAAGTCACTGGAAGGGATTTACCGGCAGAGATTGATCGCTTGGTTGCGCAGTTTTACCGCTCTCGCGCTCAGGGACAAAGCAACTAATGGCAACCGCGCAAGAACCCAATTGGTCGTCATTCGACGCTGGGTTCCAGTCCATTCAAGGACTGACATTGCATGTCGTGCGGACAGGAGCAGCCGATAGCGACAAGATACCGATGCTGTGCCTACATGGCTTTCCAGACATCTGGTCTGTCTGGTGTCGGGTGATCACACACCTGCCAAAAGACCGTCAGTATGTGATGCCAGACCAACGCGGCTATCATCTCTCGGACAAGCCAAAAGAGCTTGAGGATTATGCCGCCGAAATTCTTCTAGAAGATATTCGCCAGCTGATCCTCGCCAATTCCCCGGGCGGGAAAGTGGTGCTGGTTGGCCATGACTGGGGCGGGGTGATCGCCTCTTGGTTTGCCGCCATCTATCCAGAGCATGTCGCCCAGCTGATCCTGATCAATGCGGTTCATCCCGCAGCCCTACAAATGGCATTGATGACAGACCCGGCCCAGAAAGCAGCTTCTGCTTATATGCCGGCGCTGACGTCTGGTGCGTTCGAGGCCGCTTGGCTGAAGGATCCCACCAGCAATCCGTTCAAGAACTGGTATCACGAGGCACAAGCCGATGGCCGTATGGGGCCAGTTGAGACCGCCCTTTATGAAGCCGCTTGGTCAGACCCGGATCGCTGGCGGGCGGCCATCGATTGGTATCGGGCCAGCCCCTTTGATCTTGCGGCAGGCCCAGAAATGCCCGCTTGGATCAACGAAAGAGATTGGACGATTAAGGCACCGACCCTGTTGATTTGGGGAGAGGCGGACACGGTCTTTACCACCAACACCCGAGACTCCATGGCGACCTATTTTACCCAATTGAACGTCACGCGCTTGCCCGGGATTGGGCACAACCCACTGCGGGATGATCCCGTTTCGGTGGCCGAGGCCATCCACATATTTCTCGATCAAGGAAAGCATCATGTCTAAAGTCAGTCTTGGATTAGAAGGTCGGGTTGCGATCATTACAGGGGCCGCACGTGGCATTGGACGGGCAGCCCTGCATCGCATGATGGCGGAAGGCGTGCATGTCCTTGCATGGGATATTGATCCGGCTTGGTCTGAAGAAATTAAAGCCATCGCGACGCCAGACACCGTCAAAATCGCTGCTTTTGTCGGCGATGTCTCACAGAGTGCCGCGTGGCAAGCGGCAGTTGAAAGCGCACTGGCGCAATTTGGGCGCTTGGACTTTCTGTTTTCAAATGCCGGGATTTCTGGGCCCGCTCTGCCCGTTTCGCGCTATGAGGATACTGACTTCGACCGCGTTATGGCGATCAATGCGCGCGGGGTTTATCTCGGCCTCAAACATGTCGGCCAGCACTTGAGCCAACAGGGCAGGGGGGTGATCGTCAATGTGTCGTCCATCAGCGGGCTGAGTGGCGGCGGCAATATCTTTGCCTATACCGCCAGCAAGCATGCCGTTGTCGGCATGACCAAATCCGCAGCCGTGCATTATGCGCCCAATGGGGTTCGCGTCTTGGCTGTTTGCCCATCGCCAACCGATACCGACATGATGGCCTATGCCGAGCGCTCCGTCATGCCAGGCGACCCACAAGCTGCCCGCCCGATCTTCACGCAAGGTGTGCCCATGGGCCGCTATGCGGAGCCAGAAGAGATCGCCAATGTCTTTGCTTTCCTGATCTCTGATCAGGCCTCTTTCATGACAGGCACCATCGTGCCCGTCGATGGCGGATGTATGGCGCGTTAGTTTTCAAAGGGGATAGCCAAGATGGATCTGGGACTTAAAGGCAAGCGTTTGTTGATCACCGGCGGCAGTCGAGGCTTGGGCCGTGCCATCGTCACCCATGCGCTGGCCGAAGGGGCGATCGTCGCCACCTGCGCACGCGGACAGGCCGGGCTCGACCGTCTGGTCAGCGACCTCGGGGCAGGGCAGGACCAATTGTTCTGCCAAGCCTTGGATGTGCGCGACGCAGCCGCGTTTCAAGCTTGGGTGCAGACGGCGGCGGAGCAATTGGGTGGCGTGGATGGCGTGGTGTCCAATGTCTCCACACGGCTGAGCGGCCATGATGAAGCGTGGTGGCGCGAGAGCTTTGAGACCGACTTCCTGCAGCACGCGCGCTTGGCAGAAGCCACCTATCCGCATTTGAAGGCCGGGCGCGAGCCCGCGCTTCTCTTCATTTCCTCCATCGCTTCGGTCTTAAGCAATTTGCCGCCTGACGAATTGGCCTATGGCGTGATGAAGGCAGGCTTGATCAATTATACCGGCCAACTTGCCGCGCGCTGGGGCAATAAGGGCATTCGCGTCAATGCCGTCTCGCCCGGACCAATCTTCTTCGAGGGCGGGACTTGGGACACGATTAGACAGGGCAATCCCAAGCTGTTTGAGGCAGCGGCCCGGCTACCAGCGCTTGGCCGACATGGTACGCCAGATGAAGTGGCAAAGGCCGCGCTATTCCTCCTCAGCCCTGCAGCCTCTTACATCACGGGGACAAATGTCCGCATTGATGGCGGAGCCATCCGCACGGCCAATTTCTAATCGGCATCCGTCGGCCTTAAGCGCGCTCAAGGATGGCGGCAATGCCTTGGCCGCCACCCACGCACATGGTCTCGAGGCCATAGCGAACCTGTCTGCGCTGCATCTCATGCACCAGACTGGTCATGATCCGCATGCCTGTTGCGCCAATCGGATGACCGAGAGAAATGCCGGAACCATTGACGTTCAGGATCGACCGATCATCCCAGTCCCAACCTTTGAGAACAGCAAGCACTTGCGCAGCAAAGGCTTCATTGAGCTCAACAAGGCCCATGTCGCCCCATGAAAGACCTGTCTTGGCGAACAGCTTGTGGACGGCGGGGACGGGGCCAATCCCCATGCGCGAAGGCTCGCACCCGGCCGCTGCCCAACCGACGAAGAAGGCCGAGGGATTTAGGCCAAGCTCTGCCAAGCGATCTTCAGCCACCACAAGACAGGCAGAGGCCGCATCATTTTGTTGGCTGGAATTACCAGCCGTACAAACGCCGCCTGCCACCATCGGCTTTAATTTCGCCAGTGAGGCGGCCGTGGTATCGGCGCGAATGCCTTCATCCATGGCGAACTGAATGGGATCGCCGCCGCGCTGGGGAATTGGAACGGCGACAATCTCGTCGTCAAAGCGGCCGTCTGCCCAAGCACGCGCGGCACGGACTTGGCTTTGTGCGGCAAACTCATCGCAAGCCTCTCGGCTGATGGCATAGTCCGAAGCGAGATTTTCTGCCGTCGTGATCATGCCCGGTATCACGCCAAAGCGCTCCACGGGTTGCGACCGTTCGCGGCCTCGCTCTAGACGATCATAGAGGGTCACGCTGCCAGCGCGCGCGCCACCGCGCATGGCGGTCGTATAGAATTCGACATTGCTCATGCTCTCGACGCCGCCTGCCAGCACCACGTCGGCAGCCCCAGTTTGCACCATCATAGCGGCATTCGCCAAAGCTTGAAGCCCGCCGCCACAGCGCCGATCGACTTGAATGCCGGGCACTTCAATTGGCAGACCTGCCGCCAAAGCGGCCCAACGCCCCACACACGGCGTCTCGCCGCTGGCATAGCTTTGCGCAAACACGACATCTTCGATCAGCATCGGGTCAATGCCACTGCGCGACACGACTGCTTTGACGACATGGGCCGCGAGGGTTTCAACCGGCACAGAACTCAGCCCGCCAAGAAACTTGCCAATCGGGGTTCGAACTGGACTAATGATGGCTGCCCGTCTCATGTAAAAGCCTTCCTCGAGTCACGGTGCGTGAACGCGACCACTTTAGAAGAAGCCCGCTGGCCTTGTCACCCTCTTGAATTTTTAAGGGCAGGGCGGGCGAGGACAATGGCTCGGAGACGAAACCTCGCCTCTAAAGTCTCCTGATTTTTTGTAATGTTCGCTCTCTGGGCCGACCTATTGCGCCAATCAGAAGGTTGAACTAGCCCGAACAATAATTATAGATTAACTCTGCAGCTGCTATAGATTTCTTTACTTAGTGAATTTTCGGATCGGGGATTTTAGTATGTCGATGCAACTGGCGCGCCCAGAGCGAGCGAAGCTGGCTGATGCAGCCACCCCATTAGAGCTTGCCGTCATCATTCCAACCTTCAATGAAGCAGGCAATGTTGTGCCATTGCTTGATAATCTTTCCACAGCGCTTGCCGCCCATCATTGGGAAGCGATTTTTGTCGACGATAACTCGCCCGATGGAACCGCAGACCTCGTCCGCGAAATCGGGCAAAAAGACACACGTGTGCGCGTGGTCCACCGTATTGGGAGGAGGGGGCTTTCAAGCGCCGTTATCGAAGGCATGCTCGCCACGTCTGCCCCAATCCTTGCCGTTGTTGATGGCGATCTTCAGCATGATGAGATGGCCTTGCCGAAAATGGTTGCCGCCATTGAAACCGACCAAGCAGACATTGCGATTGGCACACGCTATGCCAAAGGCGGTAGTGTCGGGGAATGGAACAAGCTACGCCACCGCGCGTCGCAAGGCGCGACGTGGCTTGGACAAAAAATCCTGCAGGTTGAGTTATCCGATCCCATGAGTGGCTTTATGGCCATTCGCCGCGAGACCTTGATGGCGGCCCTGCCGCGCCTATCTGGCGTTGGCTTTAAAATTCTGCTCGACATTGTGGCGTCTTTGCCAACACCACCCCGCGTTGCCGAAGTGCCTTATGTGTTTCGCTCCCGCCTGAATGGGGAGAGCAAAGCCGACAGCATGATCGCGCTCGAATACATCTCCTTATTGCTCGACAAGACGATTGGCCGCTTCATCCCGACGCGCCTGGTCTCCTTCCTTGCCGTTGGCGGTTTGGGCGTTGTGGTGCATTTGTCAGTTCTGGGCACCATGCTGGCGCTCGGCGCGAGTTTCATGAACGGCCAGTTTGCAGCTGTGGCGACCGCGATTGCGTTCAACTTCTTCCTCAATAATCGCTTCACCTATCGCGACCGCCGCCTGAAGGGCTGGAAATTGGTGACGGGTCTTTTGAGCTTCTATTTGGTGTCGGCCGTGGGTGCGGTGGCCAATATCGGGATCGGCAATTGGGTCCATCAAATGGATAGCCAATGGTGGCTCGCGGGCATTGCCGGAGTCGTGGTTGGCGCTGTCTGGAACTTCGCCGCATCCTCCTTTGTGACGTGGCGAAAGTAATGAGCGATGAGTCTCGGTTTGCCACGATCTCCAGTCGTGGCGCGACATGGGTTTTAGCTCTGCTCTTGCTCCTTGTTGCCGCAAGTGTTTGGTTCGCGGTCTCAAAGCCCAGTCTACAAGCCCAGCCCATCGCTATTGTGAAGTCGGTTCAACAAGCCCAAACGCAAGAAGTGGGCGGCGATGATATTCGCCTCTACAAAGCCATTGTAGAGCGCATGCGGGCAGGGGAGAATTATTATGCGGTTGCTGTCGAAGAACAGCGCGCCCGCGGCTTTCCTACCCAACCCTTTGTAACGGTGCGACTGCCCACCCTTGCTTTTGTCCTCGCCAGCCTCGGAACGATGTGGGGCCATGTTCTTGAGATCGCGATTGCCCTCGCGGCCCTCTATGTCTGGTATCAAAAGCTTGCCGCGTACAAAATCATTCAATGGCGGCGCTGGGCGCTGATTGCGCTGTTGGCGGCTGGTCTTTCGCCAGTTGTGAACCCAAAGATCATTTATATGCATGAGATTTGGGCCGGGGCCTTGATCGCTTTATCGATCGGATTGTATCGGCCCAAGGCTTGGCTGCCGAGCTTTTTGATTGCCGCTTGTGCCTTGGCTTTGCGCGAGCTCGTCCTGCCCTTTGTTTTGCTCATGGCGGCCTTTGCATTGCTGCAGCGACGTTGGATCGAGACAGGCGCTTGGTCGGGCCTCATCCTCGCATTTTTCGGCTATATGTTCCTGCACGCCCAAGGGGTGGCCAGCGTTGTTCAGCCCAATGAACCCAGCGCGCCGTCTTGGATGCTGGCCAATGGACCTGCTGCTGCGCTCCACTTCCTATGGCAGTCCTTGCCGCTGTCGGAATTACCCGCCATTCTTGCCTTTCCCATGATCATCATCGGCCTCTTTGGCTGGGTCTGTTGGCGCACGGAAACAGGGCTGTTCTGCTTACTGCTGCTGCTAGGCTATATGCTGGCTTTTGCCATCACAGGCCGACCCAATAATTTCTATTGGGGTTATCTGGTCTCGCCCTTATTGATGATGGGCTTCATCTTTCTTGGTCCGGGTCTGCAAGACCTGCAAGCGGCACTCAAACGGGGCAACCCGAAAGCTTCAGAATAGCTGAAGTTACGGCTAAAGCACATCACCAACTTCAAGGGCCGCACGTTCACCAGATTCCATAGCACCTTCCATGCCGCGGTTCAGCATAGCGGTGTGTTCACCGGCAAAGAAGATGCGGCCGTGCGGTTTGGAAATCGTTGCGGCATAGCGCGTGATTTGGCCCGGCTTCCACGCGGAATAAATCCCACCCGCATAAGGGTCGCGTTGCCAAGACAGCGTCTTTACAGCCCGAAGCGCGCCCTTGGTGGAGGGGCGGACCCTTTCCAAGAAGGCCAGAATTTCAGCCGTTGCTGCCTCTGGCGGCATCCGGTCTAGCCGCTCGCCTTGCGCCCCATTGGTGAAGGCAAGAAACGACGTCACCGCATTGGGATCATCGCCATAACGTAAGGCGGCAAAGCGGCCTGCTGGCCCGTCGGTCCACATATTTGGCGGTAAGCCATCTTCGAGCCAGAAGGGGCGATCGGCAACAAAATGGGCTTGGAACGCTGTTGAATAGCCGAGCAGGTCAATCGCTTCGGCCTGGAGTGCGGGTAGGACGGGATCAAATCTAATCGATCGCATGGCCGTAAAGGGCAGGGTGGTTACCACCGCCTTGGCGCGAAACATACGTCCATCTGCGCAGGCCACACGGCCGCCTGAAGAATCGGTGGAAATCGACGTAACAACACAGCCTGTTTCAATCCGTCCTTTCAGCAATTTTGCCATCGCCTCTGGCAGGCGCTGATTACCGCCTTTGATGGCATAGGCTTCCCGACCAAAGGCGAGCTGCTGCGCACCCCAAGACAGGCTGTGAAAGAGTGCCAGAAGCGAAAAATCATAGGGGTTGCTGCCGTAGAGCATCCCCGTGCCCAAAGCGAGGTCGATGGTGGCTTCGTCTTGGCCTTGCTGCTTCATAAAGTCGTAAAGCGAGATATCCCATTGGGCAAACTTGGGATCGGTCCAAACATCGCCAAGCTTCAGCGGATTGGCGGCGGCATACAAGTCCCATTGATAAGCCCAAGGCATCTTCGCGCGACGCTCAGCCGGAAAAGGGTTGAGGGGCGAAGTGGGCCAGTCTGCCATCATGATATTCTGGCCTTTGAGATTGATCAACGTATTGGCTTGGGTGGTTTCGGTGCGCTGGCGAACGGGAATGAGCTCAGCGCCCGATTGACGCGCCATATCGATCACACGGGCATAGCCTGCCCCAATACCATTGCCGCCACCTTCTGGATTGCCGGGTACATCTTGTAAGGTGAAGAGCCGCCCGCCCAGCCTTTTTCGGGCCTCCAAAACCGTCACTCTTGCTCCGGCCTGTTCCAACAAAAAGGCGCAATAAAGACCCGAGAGGCCGGCACCGATGACAATGACATCATCCCCCGTGTTGGCGCGGGCAGTGCGCGGCAAAGCAAGCGTCGCCAAGGCTGCGCTGGTTCCTACGGAAAAGCCTCGACGTGTGAGCCTGTTGTCCGACATCTATTTCCCTCTTTCCCCTGTCTGTCCGTACCCAACACTCCAAGGTGATTGCGCCATTGTTGTCATCCGAAATGCCGTGCACTGCCTTGCGCCTAACGGGTTTGGCGGGTCGCGGAAGCCTGCTGCGCGAAGCGCAACTCACGTCCAAATGTGCCGTTACCCGTCATTTCCGACCTGAAGCGACACCTGACGTCAAATCGCTGGCGGGGGCTGTGTGATTGCCGCACACAGCCAAGCCGTTTCAGGAGTCTCGCCATGCTGGAAATTGAACAGAATCGTCGCCTGCTACTTGGATCACTCGGGGCATTGGGCACATCGACCCTCCTCGCCAATCCTTTGGCGGCTGCCGAAGCCAATCCCGTTTCATCGGGTGCGGGATATAGCTTTGATACACCCATGGAAAATGTGCGCACGATGGCGCGCCTAACCTCTACCTTAGAGCCGGGGAAGACAGGCTATGTGCGCTATCAAGGGCGCGCCTTTGCCTTGCTGGAGAATGGCAGCAATGTTGCGATCTATGACATTGATGGCATCGGTGCCTTGCGGGCCCTGCCACAGCCAAACGGGGCTATCCGCTTTCTGTTCAGCGAGTTTGCGCTCTACTTGGATTTAAAGACCGGCCTGCCATTAGAACGCTGGACCAATCCCATCACGGGGCGAGAAGTTGAGGTCTGGCACCAGCGCAATGGCCCGGTGAATTACGAGATTGCGCCCGACAAAGCGATGTTTGGCCAGTTTGTCCGCGCCGATGGAGTGACAAATACAGGCTTCCAACTCCCCTGGACCATCCGGGGCCCATTCGCCACCTTTGCTTTAGATGTTGTGTCTAACCGCAAGAATGCGCTCGATCCCGCCACTTGGCCCCTAGAATCCAGTGGCGAGACCATTCCAACGACCGAGCATTCCCAATACTCCATGTTGCTGAGCGACCTTAACAATCCAAAGCTTCTGTCTTTGCCTTTCTTTGCAACGCTTCAAAGCATCAAGCCTTGGCATCCTTGGATGCTGATGGGCAAGCGGCTGGGTCGCGTTTTTGCCCGCATGGTTGCCCAGAAAGTGTCCGGCCCCGAAGTCTTACCGGCACCAAGCTTGGCTTATGCCAAACAACATCTCAGCGCTTGGATGGAGGCACCCGCCGAGTGGACCGGCCAATATGTGACGGCACAAGCGATTTATAAAGCAACACGGACGCCACAAAAATGAAATTTCTAGCTATTCTTTTGGTCCCATTTGCCTTCCTTCTCGGTGGCATGACACGGGGGGAGAGCCCAAAACGAGATGACGCGACGGCCAAAGAGGCACGCGGGCAACGTTTATTCTTGCAATGCCAAGCCTGTCACTCCATCACACCCAATGCACCCCATAAGCTTGGGCCCAATCTGCATGGCATCGTGGGGACCAAGGCAGCGACCAGAACGGGCTATACCTATTCTGCGGCGCTGTCGAAATCCGGCATCGTCTGGACCGATCAAACCTTAGACGCGTGGCTGGAGCACACCAATGCGACTGTTCCCGGTTCCAAAATGATCTTTGCTGGCATGCCAAGTAAAGCCGACCGCGAAGCCCTGATTGCTTATCTTAAGAGAACATCTCGACCAGCCCGTTAGCCGAAAGCCCCGATATCCAAGGTTTTGCCAGAAAGCCTCGCGCTACTGATAGGTTGCGAGGCGACACGGTCTCGCCTATTGTTGATCTGCGCCGCGCACGTTTTTGCACGGCACCTGTGTTCGTTAGGTCAACTTAATTCGGGCGATGCATGGACAAGGATAGCGAGAGCTTAAAGACGAGGCTTCTGTTCTATCTTGGCGTCCCGGCCATAACATCCTTGCTGTTTGCAATGAATGAAGCGGGCATGGCCCGGCTATTACCCATCTATTGGGCGATTCCTTATTGGCTTGGAATCACCATTCCGCTGTGGGTCTTGTTGGATGGCTGTAGCCGCCTGATCCACGCGCTATTTGCAAAACTCCACCCGCATCGATGGCTTGTGCTCTTTGGCGGCTCCTTGCTCGCCATGGCGATTTTCTCCTTCTATTTGCCGCTCTATGTCGGGATGTTCTCAACACAACTTCCCGCGGGGTCGAGCTATCAGGTCAACCCACCCTTTCCAGAGGCGTTTTTGGATTTGCGCCGCTTTGTCGCCTATAGCAGCGTACCGATTTATTGGATCACGGTTGCCTTCTTCTTTGCGCGCTACTTCCACTTTCCATCCTATTTGGTGCTGGCCAAGCCACCAACCGTGCCGGCGTCTGAAGGCAGAGCGAGTGACCAACCCGACCCCAATCCTGCGCCACCACTGGGCGAGGAAACAGCTACGCCTGCAACCCTCCCTACCGGCACGAATGCCTTTGGCTTAGCAGAGCGAAAAGGTTTCCGCGCGCTTTTGCCATTTCACCTGGGCGTCGATATCCAATTGTTGAGCGCAGAAGACCATTATGTGCGTGTGGTCACAACCAAGGGCAATGCGCTCATCCGCTACCGGTTTTCAGATGCACTGAAAGAGGTGCGTGATGTTCCAGGGATCCAAGCCCACCGCTCTCATTGGATTGCCACCAGCGCAATCGAGCGGATCAATCACGATGGGAAGACCTATCGCGTGGCCCTTCGCACCGGTCGCGAGATCCCAGTCAGCCGGACCAATGTAGGCTTGTTGAAAGCTGCGGGCCTTATTTAATACACTGTATTACAATATAAAAAGTGCGGATGACGCGAATGGCAACTTGCGCCAAGAGCCATTTGCGGTCCCCAAGCGCCAATTCCGACTTTTGCGATGCGCGCGACAAACCCGCGTGTAGCATGCAGCAATCGTAGGGGGATAAGAATGACTCAACGCAAATTATTTTGGACCTCGTCACTAACCAGCATCGCACTTCTGTCGGCTCTGCCTTGGGCTCCGGCCCAAGCTCAAACCGTGCCAGCCGAACGTGAGGCAGCCGAAGTTGAAGTGGTAGTGGTGACGGCGCGTAAGCGGGTTGAAAGTTTGCAAGACACGCCATTGAGCGTCAGTGCGCTGACAGGCCAAGACATTCAGGCCCGCGGCCTTCGCGACATTAGCGACATTGCTCTGGTAACACCCGGCTTCTCGATGCAGAACATTCAGGCGGGTACCGAGCAGCCCTTTATCCGGGGGATGTCCAGTACGTCCTTTGAACGCACGCTGCAGACCAGCTCATCTTTCGTCGATGGTAATTATTTCTCGGTGCTTGGCCGAACCGTCTTCTTTCCAGATATTGAACGGGTAGAAGTTGTGCGCGGGCCGCAGGCTGCTTTGTTTGGCCGCGCCACATTTGCCGGTGCCATCAATTATATCACCAAGTCACCCTCGCGTGAGTTTGGCGGTGACCTGCGCTTCAGCTATGGCGATAATGAGCGTGCGCGCGTTCATGCTTCGGTGACCGGCCCCCTTGTAGACGACAAGCTATTTTACCGGGTCAGCATCAATAGCGAGACTTTCGCTGGGGAATATCGCAACAAACTTGATGGGCGACTGACGGGTGCCCAGAACCATTTCGGCGTCACAGGCGCACTGCGCTTCACGCCGACGGATGATTTGACCATCGACTTAAAAGCGTTCCAGACCGCATTCAATGACAAGGGCCAAGTGCCCCACTTCATTCAAGGTGCAGAGACGCTCAATTGCTTTCCCAACACCGCCGGTGTCTTCACCTATTTTTGCGGCAAGCTTCGGCCCGACGCGTCTAAGGTTAGTTTGAACCTGAACCTCACCGGTGGCGGCTATCAAAAGAACGACCAAACCCGCGCCATCATGAATGTCGACTGGCGTTTGGGCGACTATAATCTAACGGCAGTCACCACCTTCGCTCTGCAACGGGGCGATACATTCTGCGACTGCGATTATTCAGATCGCGTGTCCGCAGGGGGCGCGTTCCATTCCAATTTCATTGGTAAGATTGAGAACTTCAGCCAAGAAGTTCGGTTGCGCAGCCCAACCGACAAACCAATTCGCTTCTTAGTCGGTGGCTATTTGTTTGCTGAAGATAGCTATAGCTATCGCGCCAACTCAGCCACCATCGCCATCCCCTTTGTTGAAGTCCGCACAAAGGCAGTATTTGGCTCCGTAGAATTTGATGTCGGCGAGGCCGTGACGGTCAGCGTTGATGGGCGTTATCAAACCGAGAACCAAAAGCGCTCGGCAATTCCTGGTAACCCAGCCATCAATGTGGACTATGAAGCCTTCCTGCCTCGCGTGATCGTTGAATATAAGCCCAGCAAGAATTTCATGCTCTACGGCTCGGCTGCTAAGGGCAATCAGCCTGGCCAATTCAACACGGGAACCAATATCCCAGTGGAATTTGTCAAAGTCGATTCGGAATCGCTTTGGAGCTACGAGATCGGCGCGAAAACCCAATTCCTCGACAATCGCCTTCGCCTGAATGTGGCCGCGTTTGAGATTGATTGGACCAACCAAGTCTATCGGGCGGAGACAGTCGGTAGCGATGGTCGGATTGTCAACATCCTGCGCAATCTGGGGGCCAGCGGCATTAAGGGTCTTGAAGTCGAGGCAGCGGCAGTGCCGATGAAAGGCCTCAATCTGAATGCGACCTTGGCCTATATCGATGCCGAGTATAAAAACTTCCTGTCGCCAAATTCCCTGCGGGTTTATCGCAATGCCCAAGCCGCCGGCTATCAATTGCCAAATACGCCCACGTGGCAGAGCTCATTTAGCGCCGCCTACACCCGAAAAATTTCCGACAAACTGGATGGCTTTGTTCGGGGTGATTATTCCTATCGCGGGCGTCAATATGTTTCCGAGGTCAACCAAGCCTATATTGGCGCGCTGCATTTGGTGAATCTCAGCCTGGGGGTAGAAACCGAAAAGCTGCGGATTGCGTTGCGGATCGACAATGCGTTGAACAGCGACATTCCAGAGTTTGCGACCCGCTTCACAGACTTAAACTCACCTGCCTTGTCGCGCTTTGGTTATCTGATCAAACTCAGAAACAGCCGCGCGGCAGAACTCTCGCTGCAGTATAAATTCTGATGAAACGCCAAGCCTATCTTGCCGCTGCCGCCGCTTTCTTCCTGCTTGTCGGGGATGTTCATGCACAGAGCGAGGCCGTTCAACAACGCGATCCACTTCTGGAGTCGCGGCGGGCGAATTTGCCAAAGACTTTGCCATGGCCAATTTCGTTCTTCCAGCCTCAGATCGAGGTTGCTGGAAACCATAAGGCCGACCTCAAACTCGCTCCGGTAGGCAAGCGAACGATTTCGGCGGAGGCACTTGCTCAAGCGCAAGCCTATGCTGAATCGCAAAAATCATCGGCCCTTTTGGTGTGGCGCAAGGGTCAACTTGAGCATGCCTATTACGCCCCATCGACAGGAGCAGACACGATCAGCCATACCTACCACATGCAGCATATCCCGCTGGTCCTGTTGGTTGGGATGGCTGTGGCAGACGGCAAGATAGCTTCTTTGGATACACCTGCCGCAACCTATTTGCCGGAATGGCAAAAGGATGATCGCGCCAAAATCACAATCCGAAATCTGTTGCAGCAAAATGCTGGGCTCGATCTCAGACGCGATGCCCATTTTTCAGACGGGCTCTATTCAAGGGATGCGCGCGCCTATTGGGGGTCTAACACCAAAGAGGTGATCGTGAATGAGTATCCGGCTTTGTATCCACCCGGCACGCGCTTTGATTATAATTATATGGTTCCAGAGATTTTGAGCATCATCGTCTCGCGCGTCTATAACAAGCCGTATCATGAGATCTTGTCTGAGAACCTCTGGAAGCCCTTGGGGAATAAGCAGGCCTATATGTGGCTCAATCGGCCAGGCGGGGAGGCCCATGTCGACGCGGGATTATTCTCCGCCCCAACTGATTGGCTAAACGTCGGGATTTTGCTCGCGCAGAATGGCCGCTGGAAAGGTCGGCAATTGGTCCCGGCCAGCTTCATTGCAGAGATGCGCAAACCTTCTGCCACCAATCCTAATTTTGGTTTCATGTATTTGGGCTCTCCCTTCGCCCCCGTGCGGCGCATGGCGACCGATCCGCGCGTGACCTATGTGGTCAAATCCGCTGAACCATTCGCGGCAGAGGACGTCTTCTATGTGGATGGCTATGGCGGTCAGCGCGTCTATGTCGTTCCATCCAAAAATCTGGTTGTGGTTCGCATCGGTGAGGTGACGCGTGAGTGGGACAATAGCAAGCTGGTCAATTTGATCCTTGCGGGCGCAAACTAACATAGTCAGGTCAGGAGTTTTAGGATGCTAGGTACGCATTTGGAAATGATGATGGGGCGTAGGTCCTTGTTGGGCTTAGGGGCTGGTGCTGCGGCCTTAAGCCTGCCAGCTCTTGCCACGGCGGCGGGTTCGAGCCGTGGCGTTAATCGCCCACTTGACCTGTCAAATCCCGAAGATCATCTGCGCATGTATGTGAAGATGTCTGCCAGCGAAGAAGATGGGGCCGAAACGCTGCTGGTCTATGAGGGCACGACATTTGGCGTCACCAATGGTACCGACTTGGTGCCGCTTTATGGCATGTTGGGCTTCAGCCCAGTCCGCACGTTCCGCCAGCCCGATGCGTCCTGGCGCATTCTTGGCAGCGAGGCGGCCGTCTTCACTGACCTTGCAACCGGCAAAGTGCTCGAGACTTGGCAGAACCCCTATTTGGACAATCGCGCCGTCGATGTTTGGCATTTACGGACAGGGCCAATCAATTTGCGCCTCGACCCGCATCGCCCGATCAATGCGGGTGGCTGGCGACTTCTGCGTCCGTCCAGCTATGGCACTAATGGCTTCTTCATGCCGATTGAGGAGCATGATGGCCACTTTATTGTCGCGCTTGATGCGCAAGCCCAACGCAAGAACCCACTCGACCCGGTCGCTTGGCCAGCTGAATCAACCGGCGCGATGATGCGCTATTCAGAGCACAATACGTGGCGCATCAAGCGTTCGGAAGTTGAAAATCCGGACATTCCATCCCCGCCCATTTTTGCCGCATGGCACACGAACAAAGAGTGGCGACCCTGGATGTTGATGGGGCAAAGGCCTGGGCATATTTATAACCATCTGATCGCCTATAAGGTGAAGTCGATTGGCGAGGTGCCGCGCGTTCTCTTGGATTATTATGAACGCGTCGCGCCGCAATTCCTGTCTGCTCCCAAGACGTGGACAGGGGAGTATAAGACCGATTGGGATCACTTCATGGCCGCACGTCGGCCCGCCAAGCCCTAATTCCTGCAACGCACCAGAAAGGCGGCCTATGTATCTTGCAACTCTCAGCGCCGCCCTTTGGCTCGCACTGGCCCAAGCCCCAAGTTCAACACCAGTAACCAACCCACCCGCGCCAACCAGCCAAGGAGGGGAGGGGGCGAGCTGTGATAAGCCGGTCTATCTGGTCATTATGGTGGATCAATTTGATCGCACCAAAGCAAGACCCTATGCCGAAGCCATGCGGGCAAGTGGCATCGTGCGTCGCAATCAAGGCTCTTACAAAATATCGGGCGCGCCGACATTAGTGCTTGAAGGACAATGGCCAAGTGATCGCGGCTTTGTCGTCGAACATTACCCATGCCGCGCCGCGTTTGAGGCCATGTGGAATTCAGCCGAGTATCAAGAGAAGCTAAAGCCCTTGCGCGCCAATACGGGCAATTATTCTATCATGCTGTTCAATGCGGTGCCTGAACCGCGCAAATAGACAACCTTTATTTTAGGCCTCCACGCTTCACTTTGTCCCATAATCTATATTATGCGAACTAATCAAATGAGATGGTGCGCGCACTAAGGTCGATTACCGAACGCGTGGGTCACGGAAATTTGAAATGCCTTGAAGCCCTCAAATTAGCCGCGAAACCTCGTATCAGAAAGATGAAGTCGCCCTGATTTAATGGGATTCCAAGCGTGTTCTCGCCCTTTTCTTCGGTGTGTTTTGCACGTCCAAACGCACGCAAAACGATCCGAGCAGACAATCGGAGGTCGTTGACCAGCCCAGTTCTGGCTTTTAGTTTTATCGCGCATCAATTTGGGAGGGGCCGATGCGCTTTTGGTTTATTGGATTGGCATTTTGTCTTGCTGGCTGCGCATCCACGCCGCTTTCGCCAGAAGAGATTGCCCGACTGGAGATGGTGGCGAGCAGACTTAAGCCACCCGCAACCCTCTCAGGCACCTTCACAATTGTCGATCAGCGAAAGCCCAACGCGACAAAAGACGAATTCGATCTGACTGGCTGGGCGGGAGGTTTTTCCTGTGCCCTTGGTGTCACACAGCTCGGCGACATCAATTTCGCCGCAGACCGGATTGCTCGGCTTGAGAATGCGCTTGCTGAGGCATTTCCCGGGAAGTCAGGGCCACTCATTGTGAGACGATACGACATTTATCTCAACCAAGAAGCAGAAGCCAAAGCGGTTGGTTGGGCAGCAGCCTCAGCAAGCGTTGGCGGCTATGGCGCGCCTGGGACTCCAGACGTGAAGTCTCCAAATATCTGGCGCGCTCCGAAATGTGGTCGCGACCGGATGCAAAGCGGATGGTTTGATCCGAGCGACCTCACCAACAACTATCCGCCTTTCACAGTCGAGATTGACGTTAACGTATTTGGACAAGACTATTCTGTAAGCGCGGCAGAGTCATCGGAGATTAATATAGCCTATTTCGCCATCATGCGGATCGTTCACTCACCGCTCTTACACGCAATGCTACAATCGACGATGGACAAAGGTAATTCGCGTTTGATTAAGGCCATCCAAGCCAATTCGCCGGCAAAGGCGGAGTAGCTAAGCACGGTTAAACTACCCAACCAGCCGCGCGTAGTGCCAGCGCAGATGCTCGTCCATAAAGGTCGAGATGAAATAATAGCTGTGGTCATAGCCGTCTTGCATCCGGATCGTCGCCTTTTGCTTGGCGGCATCGCAGGCCTCGACCAATAAATGCGTCTTGAGTTGTGTTTCGAGGAATGGGTCAGCCGTGCCTTGGTCGACTAATAAGTCGGGCAGTCGTGCGCCTGCTTCAATCAGAGCGCAGGCATCATAAGCAAGCCACACGCCTTGGCCCTCGCCCAGATAGCCGGTCAATGCCTTCTGCCCCCAAGGACACGCCATTGGCGCGACAATCGGGGCGAAGGCCGAGACAGAAGCAAAGCGACCCGGATTGCGCAATGCAATCGTTAAGGCACCATGGCCACCCATGGAATGACCCATCATGGCTTGTCGATCCATATCGACGGGCAAATGCTCGGCGATCAGCTCGGGCAATTCCGTTTCAAGATAGCGACGCATCTGATAATTTTTGGCGAACGGCTTTTGGGTTGCATCCACATAGAAGCCCGCGCCCAGCCCGAAGTCATAGGCCCCCTCTGGATCGTCGGGCACCCCCTCCCCGCGTGGTGAGGTATCGGGTGCGATGAAGATGAGGCCAAGTTCGGCACAGGCGGCGCGATACTCGCCCTTTTCCGTGACATTGGCGTGGGTGCAGGTCAGCCCCGACAAATACCAAACGACGGGCAGCTTTTGGCCCGCCGGATGATCAGGTATAAAGGCCGAGAACACCATCTCTGTGCCGGTGGCCGAAGATGGATGGCTATAGACCCTCTGCTCGCCACCATGGGCTTTGACCGATGAGATGATGGTTAAACACATACGCTCACCCCGGATTGAATGCCGACTTAGAACACCACAACGCTGCGGATGCTTTCGCCCGCATGCATCAAGTCAAAACCCTTATTGATATCTTCGAGGCTCAACACATGGGTGATCATGGGATCGATCTCGATCTTCCCATTCATGTACCAATCGACGATTTTGGGTACGTCGGTGCGACCACGGGCCCCACCAAAGGCAGAGCCCTTCCACACCCGTCCTGTCACCAATTGGAAGGGACGCGTCGAAATTTCCTTACCCGCTTCAGCGACGCCAATCACGGTCGAGACACCCCAACCACGATGACACGCCTCTAAAGCTTGCCGCATCACATCGGTATTGCCTGTGCAGTCAAACGTATAGTCCGCGCCGCCATCGGTCAGCGCGACGAGATGTTGGACCATATCGCCCGTGATCAAGCTGGGATTGACGAAATGGGTCATGCCAAAGCGTACGCCCCAAGCTTCCCGGTCTGGATTAATGTCGACGCCGACAATTTTGTCCGCCCCGACCATACGGGCAGCCTGCACGACATTCAGGCCAATGCCACCCAAGCCAAAAACAATGACCGTCGAACCCGGTGTGACCTTGGCCGTATTGACCACCGCCCCTACGCCCGTGGTGACTCCGCAGCCAATATAACAGGTTTGCTCAAATGGCGCGTCGGTACGAATTTTGGCTACCGCGATCTCGGGCAGCACGGTGAAGTTCGAAAATGTCGAGCAGCCCATATAGTGATAAACGGTTTGGCCCTTGTAGCTAAATCGGCTGGTGCCATCGGGCATCAGGCCTTGGCCCTGAGTGGCGCGGATGGCGGTGCACAAATTGGTCTTGCCAGAGAGACAGCTTTTGCACTGACGGCATTCGGGTGTGTAAAGTGGAATGACATGATCGCCGGGTGCCACACTCGTCACCCCTGCCCCGACTTCGCGGACAATCCCCGCCCCTTCATGACCAAGCACGGTCGGGAACTTTCCCTCACTATCGAGACCACCCAGCGTATAGGCGTCTGTGTGACAAATGCCTGTTGCCATGATTTCAACCAGCACTTCGCCTGCCTTGGGCCCTTCGAGATCCAATTCCACGATTTCTAAGGGTTTACGGGCTTCAAAAGCGACTGCGGCGCGGGTCTTCATGCGGGTTAAACTCATCAGGTGTGGGAAAGGTTGCAAGGTTTGCTCAGCAACCATAGCAATTTTACAATTCCGAGATAAATAGCCATAATCGCAATTCATCTTACCATATTCGGGATAATCATGAGTCAGTGGCAAGGATTGGATGAGTTTGTGGCCATTGCCACCGCAGGCTCTTTCTCGGGGGGCGCAAAGCTGCTCGGCACCTCAACCACCCGCATCAGCCGGGTGATCGTGCAGCTTGAGGCTCGATTACAGGCGCAATTGTTTGACCGGACGACGCGCAGTGTGAAGTTGACGGATACGGGTCGCGCGATCCTCGACCAGTGTCGCAGAATACTTGCGGAGCGAGACGATATTCTCGCCTCTGTCACCGCTCAGGGCGAGCCGCGCGGCGAATTGCGGGTGACGTGTTCTACCACCATGGGAGAACGCTATGTCGCGCCCTTGTTACGGCGCTTTGCCATGCAGCATCCAGATTTGAGTGTCGAACTAGACCTCACGAACCGCGTGGTTGATCTGGTCGGCGAAGGCTATGATTTGGCCATCCGTACCGGGCAGATGCCCGACTCTGGCTTAATCCGCACCCGCGTCGGTTCGCGTGCGCTTTTGACCTGTGCGGCACCTGCCTACCTCAAGACGGCACCCCCGCTTGAAAGCGTCGACCAGTTAAAGGATCACGCGTGCCTATTAGGTTCTGCCAGCAATTGGCATTTTAAGGATGCACAAGGCCAAGCCTTAGAGTTTAAGCCCAGCGGGCGGTGGCGCTGTAATAATGGCAATGGGGTTTTAGAGGCGGCCATTGCGGGGATGGGTGTCTGCCAATTGCCCGAATTTTATGTCCTACCTGCCTTGAGGTCTAGCGAATTGGTGGAAGTTCTTGGTGGCTTCAGGCCGGCCGAGGAGCCGATCTGGGCTGTCTATCCTCAACGTCGCCATCTGTTGCCTAAAGTACGCGGCGCGGTCAGCCTGTTAAAGCGCGACCTCGCCGCTGCAATCGCGCAGCCTTAATGCTCGCCCCCTTCAAGTCAGTCGCGACCCAGTTTCCGGATTGACGTTGCCGCCCGAGCAAAGGCAAGTTGGGCACCATAAAAGCTTGCCGACAAGGCAGCGTGCATTTGGGAGACACATCATGTTGGCATCAAACCGCAATTCCCGGCAGCTCTGGCTCAAGGCCAGTGCGCTACTCAGTGTGGGGCTGGTTGCTTGGTCGCCCGTGGCCCAAGCCCAGACTGTCGGTGCCGCAACGCCCCAGACAATTGCCGCCAACAAGGCTTTTTCGGCTACCCTGCCCTGGAGCAACACGAGTGAGGATGAGCTGGCCAAGCGTGGCTTTGTCGCCACCTTGGAAGACCCGTTGATCCGCAATGCAGCGGGTAAAGTGGTGCTCGATCTTTCTGCATACAATTTCGCCCAAGGCCCCGCACCCGACACCGCCAATCCCAGCCTGTGGCGACATGCGGCACTTCTGCGCATGCATGGTCTGTTCAAAGTCGCCCCGAAAATCTGGCAAGTGCGCGGCTTTGATATCTCGGTCATGTCAATCATCGAAACCGACACGGGCTATATTGTCATCGACCCGTTGACCGTCGCGGAAACGGCCAAGGCCGCTATGAGCCTGGTGAAAAAGCATGTCGGCGACAAACCGATTCACGCTGTGATCTACACCCATAGCCATGCTGACCATTTCGGTGGCGTGAAAGGTATTGTGAGTGAAGCCGACGTCGCAGCCGGCAAAGTCAAAATCATCGCGCCTTCGGGCTTTATGGAACATGCGGTCAGCGAAAATCTGATTGCCGGCCCGGCCATGAGCCGCCGCGCCGTCTTCCAATTTGGCACCACTTTAGAACGCGGCCCAGCCGGTCAAGTGGGTGCCGGGATCGGGATGGAGGTCCCCGTTGGTGGGGCGCTAGGCCTGATCGCGCCAACCGACATAATAGAGCGCACCGGCCAGACCATGACGGTCGACGGCATGCGGATTGAGTTTCAGGTAACGCCGGGCACCGAGGCGCCCGCTGAAATGAACTTCTTCTTCCCAGACTTGGGCGCGCTGTGCTTGGCGGAAAATGCCAATGTCACCATGCACAATATTCTGCCGCCTCGCGGCGCTTTGGTGCGCGATTCAAAAGCGTGGGCGGACTATTTGACCGAGAGCATGAACTTATTTGGCGCGCGCACCGAGGTGATGTTTGTCTCGCACGGTTGGCCACGTTGGGGGCGGCAAGAGGTTGCGACCTATGTCGCCAATCACCGCGACGCCTATAAGTATCTGCACGATCAATCGGTGCGTTTGATGAACCAAGGCATGACCGCGACCGAGATTGCCGAAACCATCGCGCTTCCTGAGATCCTGACCCAGCAATGGTATAATCACGGCTATTACGGCACGATGAGCCACAATTCAAAAGCCGTCTATCAGCGTTATCTGGGCTGGTATGATGCCAATCCGGCCAATCTAAACCCCTTGCCGCCAGAAGCTGTGGCCAAACGCTATGTCGACGCCATGGGCGGGGCCGATAAGGCACTTGGCATTGCCAAGACTGCCTTTGATGCCGGCGATTATCGCTGGTCTGCTGAACTTGCCAGCCGCATCGTGTTTGCAGACACCACCAACAAACCCGCACGCGAGCTTTTGGCCCAATCCTTTGAGCAAATGGGTTATCAGGCCGAAAGCATGTTGTGGCGCAACATGTATCTCAATGGCGCCCAAGAAGCCCGCAAGACGCCCAGCGTACCGAACGCAGGAACCGTCGCGCCCGACATGATCAGCGCGATTTCCTCACCGCAATTGTTTGACCTCTTGGCCATTCGCGTCGATCCGGAAAAAGCCAAGGGCAAGAATATCGCGGTGGCCTTTGTCTTCCCAGACCGCAATGAGCGCTATCGCTTGGTGCTGCGCAATTCAGTGATGGTCAATGAAGGACCCAGCACCGAACCAGTCGATGCCACCGTGACCATGCCAAGGCCTGCTTTCCTCGGCATGCTATTTTCAGGCACCAGCCCTGCGAGCCTTGTGCTGCGTGGCGTCATGAAGATCGATGGCAAAACCGATGCCCTTCGCGCCTTCATGGGCAGCCTAGACACCGCGGAGCCGAAACCACCTTTCCCGATTGTGACGCCGTAAGGGGGGGGGATTGAAATGAGTCGTGTGGGGCCATGTCAATGTCTGCAAACCAAGACCAATTGATTGAACAGCACACGCTTCAGTTCTTGGACCGCACACTGCCAAAGCACGAATGGACTCACAAAGGTCATTTCGCTGCCGCCTTGTGGCTCTTGCGGCATCGACCCGAACTCGCTGAGCCGGAGCAGATGAGGTCACTTATCTCAAGCTTCAATTTGGCCACGGGTACCGCGAATACCGATGTGAGTGGCTATCATCACACAATCACGGTGGCGTCGCTTCGTGCGGCATCTCATCATCTGAGCACCCATGACGCCGCGATTTCATTGAGCCAGATATTGGACGACTTGGTTGGAGGACCCTTTGGTCGAAGCGAGTGGCTTTTAAGTTATTGGCACAAGACAACCATTTTCAGCCCAGTGGCGCGACAAAACTGGGTTGAGCCCGATCTGCAACCCCTGCCTTTCTAAGGCAGCCAAAGGCTTCGCAACGGGCAAGGATGATAACTTTGCCCGTTCAGTTAGGGCCGCTCTCACCTTGCTTCGCGCCAGGCAACACCTGAGCCCGTATGAGGCGATTATCGACGAAATAGCGTTGCGCCAAGGCTTGCAATTCTTCGCGCGTCAAAGCGCGCAGAGTGGGCAAAGCGTCAGATCGATCCTGCCACGGGCGCGCCTCGCGTTCGCCAATGTCGCGCTTGGCCAGCGCGTCGGAAATGGTCGAGACCCAGCACGCATTCGCGTCACAGTCTTGGGCTTTGTTCTCAAGAAGCGGTGTGCGGGCACGGGCGATTTCATCCTCGGTGGGGCCATTGGTCGCGAGGTCCTTGGCAATGGTGCGGATGCGGGCTTCCACACTCTCAACATCCTTTGGCAGCACAATTGCCGTCACGGCCAGAACGACATTGTCACCATAGCCTGGCAAGCGAGTGGTCCCGACTGACGGTGAATAGGATTGCCCGAAAGCTTCCCGGATCACATCATTGGCTCGGATTTGAAAAATCTCGCTCAGTAAGTCGAGCCGAAAGGCATCTGGACCCTTCTCAATGTTTTCGACTTGCCAAGCTACGTGGACGAGCGCCTGATCTTCTTTGCCACCATGCTGAAAGATTTGCGTTGGGCCACCGCCATCCGTCAGACGCCAATTGTGCGCGACTGCAATACCCGAATCCAACCCGCGCCTTTTGGGTAAGGCACCAAAGCGGCTTTCGACCGCCTTTATGGCTGTGTCTACATCGATATCCCCAACGATAATGACATTGATTGGAGCATCTTTCAAAATGATCAGCAGCCGTTCATTGGCTTGGGCAGGATCAATATTCAGAAAGGCCTGCAGGAGCTCCTCTGGTGTTCGGGACGCAAAAATTGGCGACCCCGTCTGATAGAGGTTGGATCGCTTTTGCCTAAAGACATCCTGAGCTGTAAGTTGGCGACCGACCAAAAACTGTCTGAACCGATCTTTGTATAATTGAACACTGTCTGTGCCCAATTTGGGTGAGACAATTTGCGCCAAGACAACATCCAATGTTTCATTGAAATTGGTCAGAAGCGTTTCTGTCGATAGGCTGGTTCGCACCAAGCCAATGTCGCGATTAATTGGGCTTAGTGCCGAGTCCCGGAATGCCTTGCTCATGTCTGACGCTTTGAGATTACTAAAGCCACCAAGTCCCCATTCCCGTTCGGCAAGGCCAGCCCAGAGGGCATCGCCATCGCGAAACGCAAGCCAACCAGCGCTGAGTTGAACCGTAAGGGCGACTTGGCCGGGCCTCTTCGGCTGTGTCGGGTCAGTCACCTTTGTTGCATTGGGTTTAACAACCAAGGTCACGCCATTTTCAAAGCGGACAAAGTCGGCATCCAGGCCCGGCTCCCGCCAACGCCCGGCAAGCTTTCCTGCGGGGCCGAGTTTCACAGGTTGAAATCGGACAGGTTTTATCACTTGCTGCGGTGGGATTGGCGCGGCCAAAATCTCGCGCCACAACGCCAAGACACTGGCCTCTGTCACGCTTGGATCTTGGGTCGTGATCAAGAAGCGGGGTTGCACGCCTTGCCAATAAAAGCGCAGCTCTTCATTCAGACGCGCGACTGTGATTTGCTCATACTCACGCAACAGCTGTGCGCGCCGAGTGGCGCGATCTTGCTTTGCCGTCGGGGTCCAATTGGAGGACAGCGCCCACAAAATGCTGTCTGCCTTTCCCCCAGTACCGTCAAAAAAGTCGGAAAAGCCGCTTGAGGGCCTTTCACGCGTCCAATCTGCGATGGCACGATCCCTCTCTTCTTGTGAAATCCCATCCCGCAAGATGCGCCGCATCTCCAGCGCGATTGCCTTCATCCCGCCTTGCCAGTCCCGATTACGAGGCACGAAATCAAATTGCGCGCGCCAGCCCATGCCAGCTGCATTGTCCGGCCCCGCAAATGGCCCACCATAGGAAGCTGACAAGAGTTGTGGTGGATCGCCCTGCTTTGCAGCCAAGCCGAGGCGTCGGTTCACAATGTTGAAGGTAAGCGTCCGCACACTTGAGCGAATGCTCTCTTCTTCGCGTGATCCTCGCTCAAACAGCCGAGGGTCCGGCCGCTCAGCTTCAATGACGAACTCTTCTGGCAAGGTGTTTGAGCGGTCAATATAGACGGCAAGCTTGTTTTCTTCCCATTGTCCTTTGCTTGGCTCTTGAGGATTTGGCTCGTCCAGCGCGGGCTTCCAGCTTGCAAACCGCTCCTTAATCATAGCTTCAGTCGCATCCACGTCGACTGCACCAACAATTACAAGGATGGCCCGTTCAGGCCGATACCAACGCTCATAAAAGGCACGCAGGCTTGCCGAACTTGTTGCCTCAATACTTGCAATGGTTCCAATCGGGCTTCGATGCGTGTCGCGCACACGGGGGTAGAATAGCTTTTGGCGCTCTTTGAACCTGTCTGCCATGGGCGACGCGCGGCTGATCTGCTCGTTTGAGACAATGCCTTTTTCGCGATCAATCGCATCTTGGGCTAAGGTCAACCGATCCGCCGTCTCGCGGAAGAGATCGAGGGCAAGCTCGAGACGCCCTTCATCCGCCTTGGGCAAGTCGAACATGTAAATGGTTTCATTCGTGCTGGTTGAGGCATTCACATGCCTACCAAACGCCGCACCTAGCCGCTCCATGCGCTTTATGAGTTCACCCTCGGGAACATTTTTCGAGCCGTTAAACGCCATATGCTCCAAGAAATGCGCATAGCCGAGCTGGTGATCTTCCTCAAAGGCTGAGCCAACATCGATCCGAAAGCGCAGCGCAACTTCGCCCTCCTTATTATCATCACGCTGGATGGCATAGCGCATGCCATTCTCTAGCCGACCAAAGCGGATGGCGGGGTCTGGTGTTTCGCCCGTGGCTTCCCACGGCCAGATAGTCGTTGGTTTTGCTGCTTGGACCTTTAGTCCACCCGGTGGCATGACGATGATCGGCCCCGGTAAAAGAGAAAGGTCGCTTTGACCCTGAGCGAGATGGGCCGCCTGATTTTTGCTTTGTGCTTGCGCCCAACCCATCGAGGGACCTAAGCCTAGGGCAAAAGCTGCAAGCCACAACATGAAGTGCCACATCGCCAAAGTGCTCTGGAAAAACTGCTTCGGAAATCTCACGGTCAAAAACCTTAACAAATAATTCAATCTGAGATTTTGAACGAGTTCTGGTTTTCTGCAAGTTGCGCCTGCAGAGAAATTGGTTCCGAGCCCCATCACCAAATTCCCCCGTGATTTGCGCGCGACCCGCATCGGTGGCTAAAGAGATGCGGCAATCTATCGCATCAGGATCCAACAAAAGGCGTTACACGAATGGCATCGGATGCTTATGCTCATCGCATGAACAATCTGTCGAAAGATCAAGAAATTATCGCCGCCGCCATTGCGGTCAATGCGCCTTTTGTCGGCCGTCTGCGATCGCGCACCTTGGTTGGCTCTCGCTGGTTCGCCTTGATTGGGCAGTTTATCACCGTTCTGATCGTCCATTTCGGCTTCAAGTTTGAACTGCCCCTTCTGGCCTGCCTTGTGACGATTGCAGCCAATATCACGCTGAACATCATCATCACGGTTGGTCTGCCGCCGCAGAGATTGGTGCGACAGTGGGAGGCAGCCGCGCAATTGACCTTTGACGTCCTGCAGTTGGCGCTTTTGCTTTATCTGACTGGGGGGATCTCGAACCCATTCTGCTTATTGCTGATCGCACCAGCCACCATCGCAGCCTCGACGCTCCAGCCCCGTTGGACGCTTAGCATTATTTTGGTGACGGTTTTGAGCGTATGTGTGCTGGCGCTTTATTCCTATCCCCTGCCCTGGCTTCCAGCCGGCAGCTTCATGATGCCTGCCCTGTATCAATTCGCCATGGCGTTTGCGATCATCATTGGCCTGATCTTTACCGCAAGCTATGCTTGGCGCGTCTCGCTGGAAGAAAGCCAGCTTGCTGATGCCCTGATTGCGACACAAGAAGTGCTGGCGCGTGAACAAAGGCTGGCGGCCTTGGGTGGACTTGCCGCGGCGGCTGCGCATGAATTGGGCACGCCTCTGGCCACCATCCAGGTTACGGCGAAAGAGATGTTGCGCTCATTACCGCCCAACAGCCTCGACATGGAAGATGCTGAACTGATCCTGTCCCAAGCCCAACGCTGCCGGGAAATTCTGCGCAATCTAACCAATCAAAAGGAAATTCCAGAATCGGTGACCGATACCCTGCCGTTTGGCCAATTGCTGGAGGAAGTCGCAGAGCGGCACCCCGAAATGGGCCAGAAGGCAGTGTTGTTTGACATCCAAGGCCCAGAGGGCAAGGGCGAGCTCATGGTCATTCGCAAGCCTGCCATCCTCTATGGGTTGGGCAACATGTTTGAGAATGCCCTTCATTATGCGAACCAAGCCGTCACGGTCTCGGCCAAATGGGACGAGCGCAGCGTGCGCGTGACCATCACCGACGATGGGCCAGGCTTTGATGAAGCCATTCTCGACCGATTGGGTGAACCTTATGTATCGACCAGTCTGCAAGGCTCGCCTTCCGCAAATGCGCGCGAAGGAATGGGGCTGGGCTTTTTCATTGCTAAAACCCTGCTGGAGCGCTCGGGTGGGCAGGTCTCTTTTTGGAATGGCATAAAGCGCGGCGAGGGCGCAGTGGTTCAGACGATTTGGCCCTTGTCAGCGATTGCCGCGAAATCCTGACGAAACCCCCAAGAGCCCCTGCGACTTCTTGTCACTTGCGGTGCTGGGCGTTTGGGTCCAAAAAACGCCATGGCCACAGAAACTGTCATTGACGCACTGCCCGATCGCTCCCTCCTTGTGATGGATGATGACGCACCCCTGCGCAATCGTTTGGCCCGCGCACTGGAGAGTCGCGGCTTTTCAGTCAAAACGGCAGCGGGCGTGGAAGAGGCTATGACCATTGCCCGCAGTGATCCGCCCGCATTCGCCGTTTTGGATCTGCGCCTCGAAGATGGCTCAGGGCTTTCGGTGGTAGAAGAATTGCACGTGCGTCGCCCGGATGCGCGGGTCGTGATGCTAACTGGCTATGGCAATATTGCGACCGCGGTCGCAGCCGTGAAGGCCGGGGCAGTCGATTATCTGTCCAAGCCTGCCGATGCCGATGATGTGGTCAAGGCTCTGATGGCGCAAAGCGATCACTTGCCAGACCCCCCGGCTAACCCGATGAGCGCAGACCGCGTGCGCTGGGAACATATTCAGCGGGTGTTTGAGCTTTGCGGGCACAATGTGTCGGAAACGGCGCGCCGCCTCAACATGCACCGCCGGACATTGCAGCGGATTTTGGCCAAGCGCGCCCCACGCTGAAGCTTTATTCCTTGACGTAGGCACCGTGCTCCATAACGATGGGCAAAAGGATCGCGCAACCAGCGTAGAATCCAAACCATGCTCATAGGAATGTCACCTTGGAACATCTTGACGTGCTGATTGTAGGTGCCGGTATCTCTGGCATCAGTGGGGCTTACCACCTAAAAAGCCAATGCCCCGGCAAAAGCTACGCGATTTTCGAAGGTCGGCCTGCCATTGGCGGCACGTGGGACCTATTCCGCTATCCAGGCATACGATCTGACTCGGATATGTATACACTGGGCTTCTCGTTCAAACCCTGGACCGAAGCCAAGGCGATTGCAGACGGGCCATCGATCCTGAACTATCTGCATGAAACCGCCGACGAACATGCCATCAAGTCCAAGATTCGTTTGAACCACCGCGTGGTATCGGCTTCTTGGGATTCTGCTACCGCGCGTTGGACAATTGATTACACCTCTGGCGAGGCCCAAGAGAAAGGACAGCTGACCTGTAGCTTCCTCTATATGTGCACCGGCTATTATAATTACAGCCAAGCCCACCGCCCTGAATTTGCAGGCGAGGAAAACTTCAAGGGCCAGATCATCCATCCACAATTCTGGCCAGAGAATCTTGATTATCGCGGCAAGAAAGTCGTGATTATTGGCAGTGGCGCAACAGCCGTCACCTTGGTACCTGCCATGTCAGACCAAGCCGCCCATGTCACCATGCTGCAAAGATCGCCCACTTATGTGGTCTCGCGGCCCGGCGAAGATGCCTTCGCCAATAACTTGCGCAAAATTCTGCCCAGCAAGCTGGCCTATGGCTTGATCCGCTGGCGCAATGTGCTGTTCCAAATGTATTTCTACACCATGGCGCGCAAGCACCCAGCACAGGTCAAGGAACGCCTATTGGGCCTATTGAAAGAAGAATTGCCCGCCGATTTCGACATGGCCAAACATTTCACGCCAAGCTACAACCCATGGGACCAGCGTCTGTGTTTGGTGCCCGATGCTGACCTGTTCACCGCCATCAAGGCCGGTAAGGCCAGTGTGGTGACCGATCATATTGAGCGGTTTGACGACGCTGGCATTGTCTTGAAATCCGGTGAGCGGATCGATGCGGACATCATCGTGACAGCGACGGGCCTACAACTGCAAGTCTTGAGCGGTGTACCGTTTCAGGTGGACGGCACCGCGGTCGATTTCTCCAAGACCTTCTCCTATAAGGGCATGATGTATAGTGGGGTGCCGAATTTGGCTTCTGCATTCGGCTATACCAATGCATCTTGGACCCTCAAAGCTGATCTGACGGCCGAATATATGTGCCGTTTGCTCAAGCATTTGGACGCCACGGGTCAGACGACATGCCTGCCAGAAAAAGGCAGCGAAGTCTTAGAACCCGCACCTTGGCTGGACTTTACGTCGGGCTATGTCACCCGCGCGATGGAAAACTTCCCAAAGCAAGGTCATGTCGCCCCGTGGAAAGTGCATCAAAATTATGCGCTTGATCTGATGGCGTTCCGGTTCGGAAAGTTGGAAGATGATGTCATGCACTTCTCCAAGCCAAAAGCCGCCTAAGGGCTATTAGCGGCGTCTGGATGGACAGGGCCAGCCAACACCTGTCATGATTGTCCCATGATCGAGCCCACAGTCGAAGTCCCTCCCCTGCCCGTTATCATCATAGGTGCAGGGCCAGCCGGTCTGTTCGCGGCTGAATATTTGGCAAAAGCTGGCCACAAGGTGCATGTCTATGACGGCATGGCATCGGTGGGCCGAAAGTTTCTTTTGGCCGGACGCGGCGGCCTGAACCTCACCCACAGCGAAGCGCTTGCCGAGTTTAAGCCACGTTATGGTGCATCAAAGGATTGGGCAGAGACTTGGCTGGATGCGTTTACACCCGATGATCTAAGAGCTTGGGCAGAAGATCTAGGGCAAGCTCTGTTTGTTGGGTCTAGTGGGCGGGTGTTCCCCCGAAGCCTCAAAGCCTCCCCCTTACTGCGGGCATGGCTCAGGCGGCTGCAAGATTTGGGCGTCACCATCACAACGGGTGCCCGCTGGACAGGTTTTTCGGACACGGGCGCCGCACAATTTTCCCACAAGGACGGATCGACCAGTGAGCAAGTCGGTGCCGCTACCTTGTTAGCTTTGGGCGGGGCGTCTTGGCCCAAGCTTGGCGCAGATGGCGCTTGGACGAATTTGCTGGGCAAGCTGGGTGTGGGCATTACCCCGTTGGAAGCCTCCAATGTTGGTGTGCATGCCGCTTGGACGGAGACGCTGAAAGCTGGTTTTGGCGGCGCAATCATCAAGAATGCAGAGGTCCGCCTAGGTGATACGCGTTCACGCGGTGACCTAGTTATCACCAGTACCGGCCTCGAAGGTGGTCCCATTTACGCCTTGTCGCCTGTTCTGCGGGCGGCTCAAAAAACTGGTTCTTGTCAGATCCAGATTGATCTACGACCTGACGTTGACACCGAAGCGCTTGCTCAGCGACTGGTTAAGGCCAAAGCAGGTCAGTCAATCTCCACAGCGCTCAAAAGCCACCTGAAGCTGGCCCCTCCTGCCATTGCTCTGATGCGCGAAGCGACAGGCAACAAACTGCCTACCACCGCCATGGGGCTCGCGCGATTGATCAAGTCCGTACCGATCGAGTTGACTGGCCTTGCAGGCCTAGAGCGCGCGATTTCAACTGCTGGCGGGATCAATCAGGACGCGGTCAATCAACAACTCATGCTGACGGCATGTCCGGGCGTATTTGTGGCCGGTGAAATGCTCAACTGGGATGCGCCGACTGGTGGCTATCTTTTGCAGGCCAGTTTCTCCAGTGCCCAACATGCCGCCAAGGGCATCGACGCTTGGGTCCGTCCCGCTGCCAATTAGAGCTGACGGCCGTTCTGCCAGACCTTCACCAGATTGGCTTGGGCATCCAATTGTAAAAAGTCAGCCTGCGCACCAACTGCCAACTGACCAACTTGGACCTCAAGGCCCATGGCGAGTGCCGGGGCATGACTGGCCATTTGTAGAACCTCAGCCAGTTGGATCCCGGTCTGCTGCATCATGACACCAAGCGCATCATGCATGGACAGATTAGAGCCCGCCAAGACCCCATCGGGCGTGTAGCAGGTCAGCCCGCGCGCAAAAATCCTCTCGCCCTTCAGCTCAAACCAATCTTGATCCGAGCCTAGGGTTGGCATGGCGTCACTGACCAGAACAGTGCGCTGTGGCCCAAGCAAGCGCGCCACCAAAGCCAGATTGGCGGCATGGACATGAACACCATCGGCTATCAAGCCTGAAAAAGAATTTGGGCTTGAAAGGGCGGCCCCCACCACACCCGGGGCACGGCTGGAAAGCTGGCTCATGGCATTGAAGATGTGGGTGAAACCCCGAAGCCCTTCTGCCTCTGCCGCGATGATCTGCTCATAGCTCGCCTCGGTATGGCCGGCAAAAACCACGGCACCGCGACGGACAAGCTCCGCAATCGCCCCCGGCGGCGCGGTTTCTGGTGCCAAGGTAATCAGGGTCTTGCCGCGCTTAAGGCTTGTCAGGAGTTCGATGGCATTCGGGTCAAGGACTTTGAATTTCGACGCGTCATGCACACCCTTGCGACTGGCATTCAGAAACGGCCCCTCAAGATGAATACCCAGAATGCCTGGCACCCCAGCTTCGATGGCGGCATCAACAGCCGCGATGGCTTGGGCCACCTTGTCTAGGTCGTCAGAGATCAATGTGGGCAGAAGCGAAGTCGTACCAAATTTCGCATGGGCCTTCGCAATGGTCGCGATGGTTTCAACGGTTGGCGCATCATTGAAGAGCGCGCCACCACCACCATTGACCTGTATGTCGACAAAGCCCGGGGAGAGGATGTCCCCACTTAAATCATAACGGTCATAGTGCGCTGGTATGGCCAAGTCGGGCCCGATTGCTTCAATCGTGCCGCGCGAGACAAGTAAGGTTTGGCCTGAAACGATTTGCTCGCCAAGCGCAAAGCTTCCATTCAGAAAAGCAATGGAGGTCATTGTGTTTCTGTGACTTTATTGAGCCAAGGCGGCGCATCGGGGTTTCTCCCACGCGCACGGGCCAATGCCTCCGCGCAGGCGTAAAAGGAAGAAACCTGGCATAATGGCGCAATGAGTGGATGAAGCCCCGCCTGCGTTGGTAAGTCGATGGCACCGGGAAATGGCCCGCCCGAGGCAAATACGCGGGCATGACGCGCTGAGAACTCTTCACTCAAGGCTGGGAAACTCGCCGCTGCTTCATCCATCGGGGCAATCATGATCACAGGAAAACCCGCTTCGACAATTGCCATCGGCCCATGGCGAACTTCGGCAGCCGAGAAGGCTTCAGCGTGCAGCGCACTGGTCTCTTTCAGCTTGAGGGCCATCTCATGGGCAATCCCAAAGGTCAGACCCCGGCCGATCACAAATAGGCTCTTGGCCTGCAAAAGTGCGTCACCCAGTTTGGACCAATCCCGCGCGAAAGCGTCGCTGATGTGATCGCCGGCTCCTTCTAGTGCCGCAAGCAACCCTGTATCTTCGCTCCACTCAGCCACTAAATGCACGATCGCCGACAAAGAAGCGATGTAGGATTTGGTCGCGGCCACAGCCAGTTCGGGACCAGCATAGAGTGGCACGAACACGTCCGCGGCTTTGGCGGCAGGTGAGCTTGCATCATTGACCATCGCCACAACAAACGCCCCCGCCTCCTTTGCGAAAGCAATGGACGTCAGAATGTCAGGGCTTTTGCCAGACTGAGAAATGACAACAAATAGCGCACCATCTAGGTCGCTGAGCGGTTTGCCAAAGATTGAGGATGTCGAGGGCGCATGCGAAGCAACCAGCACGCCAAGCCTTGTTTCAATCGCATATTTGGCAAAGCCTGCTGCATGGTCGGAAGATCCCCGCGCGCAGGTCAAAACAAGGCGGGGCCTTTGCGCGCGCAAGCGGGCACCCAAATCCCGCATCAGGACTTTATTCTCTTGATATTGGCGACGAACAACCTGACCGGCTTCATGAGCCTCAGACCACATCAAGGTGCTGGAATGATTCAAGGGGATTCTCCTAAGGTGGCCTGATGTGACGTGACTCGACGCAGGCGCACAGCTATCTCTTAGATGGTCTTGATAAAAGTTTTTTGAACTATGGAGCTGTAAGTATGGCCTATTGGCTTTTGAAAAGCGAACCCGACAGTTTCTCGTGGGCCGACCAACTGGCACGTGGGGCGAAAGGCGAGCCTTGGACCGGGGTGCGCAACCATCAGGCCAAGAATTTTCTGAAACAAATGGCGATTGGGGATTTGGCCTTCTTTTATCATACAGGCGATGAGAAACAAATCGTCGGTGTCGTCGAAGTGATCCAGACCGCCTATCCAGACCCAACTGACCCGGCGTGGTTTGCCGTCGACGTCATGGCGCGCGAGCCTTTGGCTAAGCCCATCTCACTCACCACGATTAAGGCCGATCCAAACCTAGCAGAGCTTGCCTTGGTGAAATCGCCTCGCCTCTCTGTCCAGCCCGTATCGGACGCGCACTGGCAGTATCTTTTGAGCCGAGGCTAATCGGGTTTGCCTTTAAAGATTCGCCCATAGGCGAGGAAATTGAAAGCCGAGGCAATGATCGTGCCGGCTGCCATCGCCAACAGCAGCGGGAACTTCATCCAACTGGCTCCGACAAACACCAAATAGTTGATCAAAAGGCCAATGAGGCTTGCCCCAATATAGGCGGCCACTTCCTGAACGCTGGGCCAGCCCTTCGCCGCAAAGGTTGCTTGCCGGTTCAAAACAAAGGTGAAGAGCACCACCACAAACAGGGACAAAGCCCGGCTTAGATATTTATCCAAGCCAAGATGGACCATCGAAAAGACCAGTCCCGCGTCCAAAACAAACGCCAAGCCACCCACCACCACAAAGCGGAAGACGCGCGCCCAAATTGAAGACGCATGCAAAAGGTCAGATAGCTTCACGCAGGGTCTTCCTTATGATTTGGGTCATCATTGGGCCGAAGGATTTGGGATGAGGTAAAGCTCAAGATGGATCGGACTGTATTGCCCCCTGCGTTCTTCATCGCAGATTCAGGCTTCTGTGTCAGATGGAATTCCCACATGCTGGGTTCTGTTCATAGACCGCAGCACACTTTATGCAGTTCTGGCCCGACGTAACTTACGGTGTCTCAAGTCGATGTCTCTTGCTGAATCTTCAAATCCGACTGAACCAGCCCCCAAGACTTCACCAGTCCGGCTTTTATTTCGGCTCATTCTTATCGGCGCGATCCTGTTTGCGACCTATCAGTTGCTAGGCCCTTATTGGACGCGAGTTTCTGCTTGGAACTTGACGGATAATGATGATGCCATGCGCGTTCTTCAGGTCCGTGACTGGCTGGCGGGCCAAGCTTGGTTTGACGTCTCCCAACATCGCTTCACCGAACATCCAATTAGCAACATTCATTGGTCGCGCATTGCGGACTTACCGCTTGCGGTGACCATGTTGATCACCAATCTCATGCTTGGCCAACCACTAGGCGAGAAGGTTGCAGCCTTTCTGACCCCCATGTGGTTGGGGGTGATCTATGTCATCATCGGGACAAAGGCGTCGGTCGGCTTGGGCGGAAAGAAGGCATTCTTGCCAGCGATCTTTTTGATCACCTGTGCGCCCGCCGTCTTGACCTATTTCTTGCCTGGGCGCGTCGATCACCACGGACTGCAACTCATCTTCCTCGCAACCGCCTTGTGGGGATTGGTGGCCGGTAGCCACAAAATGGCGGCGGTGAGCGGGATCGCAATCGCATTAGGCATTGGCGTCGGTTTAGAGGCGTTGCCGCTGCAGATTGTCTTAATTGGTTGGGTGGCGATGCGCTGGGCCTTGCGCGGCGAGATAGTCCAGCGTGAAACGCGCTGGTTTGCTGCCAGCCTCGGTATAGGTTTAGCGCTTTGCTTTGTCGCCACGGTCCCAGAGGCGAAATGGGCGGCACCCGTCAATGATGCCATCGGCCGCGGCCATGCCGCTTTGGGCTTGCTTGGGGGCGTGCTACTGGCTTTGGCGACATTCTTGCCGACAGCTCGTCTGGGTCCAAAAGCCGGCATCGTCGCGCGTCTCGTGCTCTTGACGGTTATTGCTGGCGTCGTTCTTTCTGGTGTGCGTGTTTTCCCAGAAGTGATTGTGCCGCCTTACAACCAGATTGACCCGCTATTGAAGCGCCTATGGCTGAATAATGTCACCGAAGCGGCACCGATGATGAAGGCCAAGTTGAGCGGGATTCTTGCCTTTGCGCTATTTCCAATCTTGGCGGGCATTGCCAGCGTTGTCGCGCTTTTGTGGGCGAAGGATAAAGAGCGGGACTTATGGATTCTGGCGGCGCTGACGATTTTCATTTCGGCCGCGCTCGCCGTCTTCTGGCAAGGGCGTTCGGCTGGCCTTGCGACCACGGTTTCTGGCATCATGACCGCTGCCCTAATCGGCAAGCTGATCGAGCAAGTCAATTTGAGGACAGCACTTATCGTAGCCGTCATTGTTAATCCGATCATCCCCGGCCTCGTTGGATCCAAGGTCGCCGAATATTTTGAGCCAAAAAACAGCAAGTTTACGACCGGAGGCGGCGCAGGCTGTTATACCGAGCGAGCCTTTAGCGCCCTTAAAGTCCAAGTCCCCGGCCTAGTTGTCGCCCCTATTGATATGGGCGCACGCATTTTGTTGACAACACCGCATCGGGTCTTGGCAGTCCCCTATCATCGCAACAATACAGGCAATTTGGCTGCCTACCGCCTCTTTCTGGCAAGGCCCGATGTCGCCAAGGCCATGGCTAAGGATTTGGGCGCGAGCTATGTCGCTATTTGTACCAAGTCGGCCGAGGTCGCTATTTTGTCGCGGGAAAGCCCCAAAGGCCTGATGGTGGAATTGCGCGATGGGCGCATCCCCGCTTGGCTGACCCCGATTGAAAAGCCCAAAGGCTCTGACGTCCAAGCCTATAAGGTCAATCTTGACTAATTGGGAATCGGTGGTTGATCCCCCGTCATTGCACAGGCTGGGCCACTGCGGGATAAGCCTAATTTCAGAAAATCGTTGATTCTATAGGTTTTCTTGGGCAACTGAGCATATGACCATCGGGATGTGAGCGGTTTTGATTCGGGGTATTGCACACCGCCGCCCTATCGTGGTTGAAGAGCCTCTCAGAATTGGAGAAGTCTGTGTCAAAGCGCCAGAAAGGGCCCCTGCCCTATCCCGCCCCCGGAATTGGTGCCGCTTGGCTGGGCGACAGCGCCGCCTTTGGCTTTGGCGATGGCATGATGAAGCTGGGCGAGGCGATGGTTCGCTGCCATGACGGTGGGATGCTCGCCATGCAGGCAAGCTCGGACGGTCAATCCATCTGGACGTCAGGCGATGATGGCAGACTTGTACAGGTCGACAGCCAAGGACAAGTTCACGAACGTCTTCATGTGCCGCGCAAATGGCTCGACTCGCTAGCGATCTCTGCTGATGGCAGCTTGGTCGCCGTCGCGGCGGGGCAAACAGTGCATGTTCTTGGGCCAGATGGCAGTCCCCAAGAATTGCGCCCACCGAAAGGACCTACGGCGCTGGCCTTCGCTCAGGATGGGCAAGAGCTCGCCGTCACCCATAGCGGGGGCGTGAGCCTGTTTGAGCTGTCGTCTGGAGATCTGGTCCAAGAAATTCCTTGCGCCGGTGGGCCGATCTCTGTGGCCTATGGTGCAGAGGATGCGTTTTTGTTCGTCGGCCTCTCTGAACCCGCTTTAGCAGGATGGCGGCTTCATGATGGGCAGGCCTTTAAAATGGGTGGCTATCCGGCCAAGCCGCGCCACCTTGTCCAGAACAAGACGGGCTCAGTTCTTATGACCTCTGGCGGTCCTGCCCTACTCGCTTGGCCGATTGTGGCCGGGAAAGGTCCGATGGGCCAATCTGCTGGTGTCTATCGGCCTCGCCTAGGATTGGTGACGGCGGTCGCCATCCATGAAGGCCGCGCTTTGGTTGGATGGTCCGATGGTGGGGTGGATCAGGTTGATCTGTCTTCGGGAAAGACAGGCTTTCTGGCAGGCCCTCGCCCTCGAACTGAGTTGCTCGATGATCCCCGCAAGATGCGCCGCTCCATCCTCAGTCTTGCTTTTCATGCATCGGGCAAGCGCTTTGCTTATGTGGGCGAAGATGGCAGCTTTGGTCATCAATGGCTTCAATAACTAGGACAAGCGGCTTAATCTGGGCTTGGGCACATTTCAATGTGTGCCCAATAGCCCACTTAGAAAGACTCTTAATAGAAGAGTTAAAGAGTTAAGCGCCTGAAAAGTGCCTTTTTAGGTTGTATCTTCAAAAGGTTGCAGAGACCCTATGCGGGTGTTCCCCCGTGGATGAGCGTCCGATACCCCGAAGCCCCTGTGGGTGTTCCACCGCCAGTCCGGCGCCCGTTCCCCCGACAAAAAGTGGGCGTTCCCCCGTTTGTTTGGGAGACTAAGATTCCGATTTGGAAGTAATTGCTAAATCACTCAGGTCGGCTATTGCCAAGCACGCTCAACGAGCTTTCTCAGAAGCCAACTCTCTAAGTACCACTCCGCCGGTTTCGGTGACCGATAGGATCGCGCGGATAGGGCAACTGCTTTGTGACTGGCTGCCGATCATGATTTGGTGGCCATCTTTCACAAAGCCGAGTTCATCGGTTTGAGTAGAGCGGATGAGGAGGCCGATGGGCGGGGTATCCATGTCCCGCGTTTGAATGAGCGAAAAGCCAATCGGGTTTTTGCCGAGCTTTTCCGCCCGCTCTTCAGGATCAACGGGCCAAAATGTCATGGTGTAATTGCCCTTTGAGACAATCAGTTCCGGTCCAAGCTTAGAAATCTCGGCAACCGAGAGTTTTTCAACTGGGACCGCTTCAAGTGCATGTGGGCAATTTGGCTTTAACGACGTGGGTGTCTGTGACCAAGCGTGGGAACTCCACGCAATCAGAGAGAACGCGGAGCAGATAAAAGTTTTCAAGCGTGCTTGGGACATGGCGCGTATTTGATCCTCCTATGATTGGCTAAGGATACTTTTCACTGACTTCATCGCCCCCATAGTGGGTGATACCCCGTCTGCCTAGAGAAGGAGGTCGCCCTGCTTTTTGGCGATGGTGTCGGCGTATAATTGGTCAAATTCAATGATGGCGTCGGAAATGGCGGTGCGTTCACCAGCGTCGCGACGAATAAAGTGGGCGGCGGGGGAGCCGTCGGCGGCTTTTACAATGGTCATACTATATTCGGGTAATTCATCGCGCAGCGCGATCTTTCGCATCATGCGGGCAAATTCCTTGGGCTCGGAATCGGAACCTGTTTTGTCTTTGAGAACCGAAAAGCGGCAGAGCCAGCCCTTCTTTTGATCGCCTGCATGCTTGCGGGCAATCCGATAGAGGGCGCGTTCCAGCCCACCGGTCAGGCTGAAATAGTCGGGGTGCATGGTCAGCAATTGCTTTTCCTGCGTCACCCCTTCGTAGATCCAATTGGACAAGGTGATGCGAAGCGCGCGCGGCTGTTCGGTGATGGGGTCGACTTCAATGTCCCACTCATCAATCCAGGAGAAGCGACGGTCCCTGCCCCGCTTGGCGCGGAGCGACGTGAAGATGGTGGTCGAGGCCAAACGGTCGAGTGCGGCGCGCAGTTCTTGATAGCCCTTGCCACCAGTGTCGCGCTTGATGGCGCGCAACAAATCATAGGCGGTGGTGCGCAAGGTACGTGGCAGATCATTGACGCCTTGTTGCTTGAGGCGATTGAGGGCGCTGGCGGCCCAGATCAGAATATCAGCGTCCCAAATGCTCGCCATGCCATAGGCAGGCACAGCTTCGACCTTGACCCAAACTTCGCCATCGGGGCTGCGGTAATCGATGGGCTTGAGGCGCTTGCGCTTTTGCAGCGAGAAGAAGGGCCGCTCCATCGTCTCCCGCTGATCCTTCAACGGGATGTCGTGCACCATCGGGATAAAGAAATCGAACTGAGGATCATCTTTGCGTCGCGCGGACATAGCTGTCTCTCTCTTTCGAATATTGCCACAGTGCTCGCACGCGAGAGGGCAAAAGCTTATCCCCGGTGACGCACCAAAGGGTGCACATTAGGCGTGTCCCGATTCTGAGCTTTGACCAAGCCAATCGGGCTATTTGGATCGTGTTTGGACAATCCTATCTGATTCTGCGGCTGTGCAGGATAAATCAGGCTTGCGCTGTCAGACAGGTGGAACCGTCGACCTGTCTGCGTGTGGACACGTCTTCAAGTCGCCACGTGGTCGTGACGGCGCCTCTGCCCTGATGCGGGTCTTGGACTATCGCTCACCCATCGGGTGCTTGCCATAATGGCGCAGGACGAAATCAAGGCCCTCACCCACCAGATGCTGCACCGTGACATCGCGCTCTGCAGCCAAGATTCGCAGCGAACGCGAAAGTTCTGGGCTGAAATAGCCGGCCACCATTACGCGTCCATCGCGGGCTTTCGCTTTCTGAGCCACTGGCATCGCAAAATTAGGCGGCGCGAAGACCGGCGCGGGTGCGATAGGCTCAGCGGCCTTGACGGGGGCTGGTGCTGCAGCAAACTGCGGCTCGGCCACTTGCTGGCTGTCCTGGTTGGCAGGCGCGGTCATCTGATATGGGCTTGTATTGGGCTGTGCGGCTACGGCGGCGAGGCGCGCTGCGAGGCTTGGTGCTTTGGCCATCTATCTCCCCTTCCCTCTTGGTTGAATTTTTAGGTTAAGCCGCTTGGGCGACGGTTTGGGTTTTGGTGAGGCGGCCCATCATCCATTCAAAGACCGCATCCACTTCGCTGGCTGCTTTACAGCCTGGCTCATATTCACTGGCGGTATGGCCATCGACCACCGCATGGCGGAAGGCCGCGCGCTCTGTCAGGCAGACAGGGGCCAAAGGCATGCCTATGCCACGCACAACAGCAGCTGCATCTTCGACCAAGCTCGCCGCGCGCGGTGGGACGGCATTGAAAATTGTGTAAGCGGGCTTTTGTGCAATGCGCATCAATTCGCCTGTTGTCTTAATGGCGTGCAGGTCGAAGGCGCTGACCCGGGTGGGCACCAAAACGAGGTCTGCGGCACGTGCGGCAGAAACGGCGGCCGCATCTGCCGCTGGCGGGCTGTCGAGGATGCAGAGATCGACGCCCGCTTGGGCCGCTTCCTGCAAGGTTGCCTCAAGGCGGGTGTAAGGGGTGGCGACGACGGCGGGATTATCCCCTCCCCGCCAGTCGCCCCATTGCGCGGCCGTGGCTTGAGGGTCGAGGTCGATCAAAGCCACCGAGAGACCGTTCCGAGCGGCTGCTACGGCGAGGTGAACCGATAAAGTGGTCTTACCTGCCCCACCTTTTTGGCTGACTATGGCTACTACATGCATCTTCCTACCTCCTCGTGTCCACATGCGGCCATGTGGTAAGTTCGGCGCGTCGTCATTTGGGAGCGCCCACATTTGGAGGCCCCCACAAGTGGGCATTGGAGACATGGCGAGGTGTCGCCCTGTCCGAGGTTGGACTTGTTGAAAAGTCGCTTCCTCCCCGTGTCCACATGTTGAAGCCCTAGACTTTAAACCTTAACGATTCCTTATCGGCCATCTGAAAATTCGCCCCTGAGACGACTTAAGCCGCGGGACGGTTGTCGGGTCGTCTTTGGGCGAACAGGGGGCTGGTGGTCGATTTCTGAGCCGAGCAGGGGCAGGTGAGGGGCTTGGCTGTGCTTGAGTCGTGCGTTCGCGCGAGTGGAAGGGCTTTTTGAGGCTCTAGCGCCCTTTTGGAGGCCAGAAGTTGGTCAATTGTCAGATCGCGGACGTGTCCACACGCAGGCATATCCGCGCGCGGAGTCGTGGGTTTGTGGGCCTGTCCGATTGTCGAATTGCGGAGGTGCGCACAAGCGGACGCCTCGACACCTCAACGTCCTGAAAGTGTCCACGCGCCCGCCTGCACGCCATGTGGACGCGTTGGCAAGAAAATCGGCTGATCGGGGAGGGGGCATGCGCAGATCTGGCGTCGCAGCCCCGTTTAGCGACCCGCAGTCACCAAACAAAAGGCAAGACGCGGCGCACGCAACGCTCAATTGGCGTCCTTAGCTGGTCGGGGGATCACACACACAAGGAAGGTGACCGATGCGGTGGTGGCGTCAGCAAAAAGCGGGTTCAGAAGTGGCTTTGTACTTCTCGCAACTGGCATAAAGCGCCAGCGCCATCGTTTGAGCATCGGCATTGCGTGCCATAGCCCAGACGGGGTCAGCTTGGTTCCAAACTGGCTCGCCATTTCCCGCTTGGCGCCATATCCAAGCCACGGCGTCATGGATCAGATCATCGAGAATAATGTCCTGATCAACGCGGTAGTCCGGATCACGCTCATGGCGGTTGGCGAGGACATTAAGCGCTTCGAGGCAGAAGGTACGATATGCTGGGTCGGGGATGGTCTCGAGACGCACCTCAATCTCCAGCGCGAAATCCTTCTCCCAGGCGGTTAGGTCCGATCGGGCGACTGCCGCATCCAGTCGATTATTTGCGCCAAACACAATCCCCGGGCAAACATGGAGGAGGGACCAGAGCCGCGCGAAAAAGTCGCTACCCACGCGGGTCAGAACGCCCAGACGCTCACGCCATTGTTCCCAGTCACCGCCAATTGCTTGCGCGGACGGGGTCAAAGCAAAGGTCGGGGCAGGGGAGACGACCGCCCGCACCGACGGCGTTTCGAGCAGGATCGCCTTGACGCGGTCAAAAAGAACACTCGGGGGTTCTGCCACCAGATTTTCCATGCCGCCTATTTCTTCCTGGCCAAGCCGACCAACAATCTCGGTCAAGCGAATGGTGCGCATTCCGCGCACGGCATTGGAGTCAGACTTTGAAAATAGCCCCAAAGCTTGGAGCACTTCTTGGGCGATCACCGCATGCAGTTTGGAATGCAGGCCCTCTTCAATCATGGTGACGAGCTCACCTTCCGGCACCGGACGCGTGATGACGCGCCCTTCGCCAAGACCCAAGCGCCGCAGACGCACCACAATGTCCTTGGCGGAATCTTGCAGACGTGGATCGGTGCGCTTTAGCCACGCCGCGCCCCGTCGTGCTGTCGCCCAATCCCCAGCTCTTCCGGCAGCCTCATAGGTGCGCTCGACCTCGGCCTGGTCGCCCGACGCGATCGCCTCATCCAGACCTCTGCCAAACCCGTTGGCCACGGGTTCGGGCAAGCCTTGGTTGCCATCCGTGCTCGATTCTGATGGCAAGAGCGCGCTGATCGACTTTGGCTTCGTCTGGGCGCGCAGGATTTCGTCAATCTGGACCAACTTCGTACGGGCAAAGTCGACCTGACCTCGCTGCACCTCATGGAGCAAATCAATCAAGCGGTCCACGCCCGTACCCTGCATGGCTGTTGCGTCGACACATAGGATAAAGACTGGATTGTCCTGCCCGCGCCAATGGCGGGCGACATAGCGTAAGTCGCCGCGTAGACGGCGGGCCCGCGCGGCGGCATCATAACGGATATGGTGGTCATGCGCCTCTAACAAAGTGGCTGAGAATAACGCATGTCGGCCATCCGCCTGATAGATATAGGCATTGGCCAGTGGCCCAAGGCGCTTTTCCGGACGACCAGTTAGGCGCAGATGTTCATTCTTGCCAATTTGGGTCCAAACGCTGACCAAATCCCCCGCCGGGCGAATGATCACGTCGGGACCAAGTTTGGTCATTTGGTCACATAGGAGGCCCAAGGCTTGCAGCTTGGCTGCGGTTTCTTCGTCTTCGGCGACGATAGCAAAGGCGATTTCAGGCTGATGCGTCCGATTCAAGTGATGGCGACGACCCAAGGGGTCTATGTCTTCGGGCGCGAGTAGGCCCTCTTGCAGCATGGCCCCGAGTGCCCAAAGTGACTGCGCCCATAGCAGCGGCAAATTGGCATTTGCGACGCGATCTTGACTGCCCGGTTCTGCGGCTTCTGCTTCAACAGCATCGGCCTCGACATAATAAAGCTCGGGCAAAAGGGGCAGGCCGTCTCGCATTTGGAACAAAGGTTCCAGCCGATCAGACCAAGCACCCGCGCCGCGCTTGTCGCCAGTCATCTCTGAGTCAACGAGAAGGTAAGTAAAGAAGAGCGGCCATTCGGATTCGATATTGGCGAATTTCGAGAGTTCGCCAGCGTGATAGTGCAAGCGGTGTTCGTCTTCCACTGTGGTCTGATGGCCATCGCGCAAGAAGCGCTTACAGCCATAGCGCCCCGCCAGCCGATCCAAGATGCGACCGCGCGTGTGGGCAATCATCACCTTGTCGTCGACCGCAAAGGCTGGCCAGCCAACCACCGCCAACAGGGCGGCATCGGTCTCCTTGGAAGCGGACTCGCCCGGCAAGAGGACCTGCAAGGTCTCCCGAGCGCGTGCGATATCATCGGCGGGCACGCGGATCGGGCCACGAGCCTGACAGCCAAACTCTAGCCCGTCCATGGCTTCCAGTGCGGCTTTGGCGATGCCAACAGAACTGGCATTGATCTCAACAACGCCGTCATTGGATTTGCGGCCACGTTCCCAAATTCCATAATCGGCAATACGGTAAGCTGGACCAATATAATGGACGAGGTTTTGCACGAAATCGACTTCATCGGCGGTTTCTACGATTGTGAGACCACCGGCGGTCATTTGCGCCAAAAACAACAAGAAGAGGGAAGTCGCATCAATTTGAAGATGGCCCCAATGGGCATCGCCCACCACTGGCTTGCCCGTCGCGGCATCATATTTGGCGTGCAACCCGTCGAGCGGGTCTTGGGTATATTTGAACCGCTCAACTTTGTCGGCTTGCCCCATCATGGCCGACAACAGGCCGCGCATTAAACGAACGACATTGGCCTCCAACAGGCTGGTGCGCTCTGACCCCGGGTCCAAACGCTTATAGGCGCAAGCAAGGCCCCAAGCGCCAAGTATGGAATAGACGTTGTCGCGCACCCATGCGTGCGCATAATCCCCATGGACTGTCTTGGCTGTACTGGCCGGCAAAAGGCCGGCCTCAGCGCTCAAACGCTTCAGAAAGATCGCGTCAATATGGTCATACCAATGACCGAGGCGCGCTTCTATGTCCGGGGTCTGTGCATTCATGTGGCTTAGCGTCCGTATTCTTTCGCGAGATCAAGCAGTTTCTTGCGGGCTGCTGGCGTGAAGTCAGCCGCTTCAAAGCGCCAGTTCCAATTGTCCTCAATCGTGCCAGGTGTATTCATCCGGCCATTGCCATCAAGTCCGAAGACATCCTGTAACGCAATGATGGCAAGGTTTGATCCAGATTGCATGGCCAACTCAATGAAACGCCAATGCAGGTCGCTGCCGTCTCCACCGAGAAGCTCTAACGCGGCCGCTGCTTCACGGGGCGCATCATTGGCGCGCTCGGCGGCTTCACGGCCGTCATTCTTGAACCAGCCAATCACGGTATTATTGTCGTGCGTGCTGGGATAGCAGACGGTTGCTGCAGGATAATGGTAGGGGTGGCGGTCGTCGCGCGGGGCACCATCGCCAAACTCGAACTCAAGGATTTTGAGACCGGGAAACGCGAACTTGTCGCGCAGGGTGATGACGTCTTCGGTGATGTGACCCAAATCCTCCGCGATAACCTTCAAGTCGGGTAGGGCCGTCATGATGGCGGTAAACAAGGCATCACCTGGCACATCAACCCATTGGCCATTGATCGCGGTGGTCTCGCCAGCAGGGGTCTCCCAGCACGAGGCAAAGCCACGGAAATGGTCGATCCGCACGGCATCAGCGAAATCGAGCAAGCGGCGCATGCGCGCTACCCACCAAGAGAAGCCATCTTCCGCCATCTTATCCCATTCATAAATGGGATTGCCCCAGAGCTGACCTGTGGCGCTGAAATAGTCCGGGGGAACGCCCGCCCCAACACGTGTGTTGAAATCTGCGTCCAGCTTGAAGAGATCGGGCCTTGCCCACACGTCGGCTGAATCGTGGGCGACAAAGATCGCCATATCGCCAATGATCATGATGCCTTTTGAGGCAGCATGCGCGCGCAAACGTTGCCAGCGTAGATCAAACAGGAATTGCAGGGCCTCAATCGCGGCAATCTCATCTGCCAAGCTTTTGCGGGCTTCGGCCAAGGCTGCAGGGTCTCTCCGGCGCAGATCATCGGGCCAATGCATCCAGCCTTGGCGCTGGCGTGAAACCGAAATGGCTTCAAACAAAGCATAATCATCTAGCCAAGCAGCGCCGTGCTTGGCCTTGAAAGCTGTAAGCCCGGCTGCGAGCGGATGATCGGCTTGTGCCGCCAAGCGACTGCCTGCCAGACGCAGCACTTCCAGACGGGCAGGGACCGTGACGTCATAATCGACTTTGACTTGGGGAAGCGCTTTCAGATGTGCCACTTCAACTGTGGTCAATAGCTTGGCTTCAACCAAGCCGTCGATGTCGATCAGAAGTGGGTTGGCGGCAAAGGTCGTGGTGGCCGAATAGGGACTCGCATTATTGCCGGTCGCATTGATGGGCAGGATTTGCCACAACTTCTGCCCAGACTCTGCCAAGGCATCCAGAAAGGCCATTGCCTCATCGCCGATTTCGCCAATGCCATAGGGGCCAGGCAAGCTGGTGGGATGGAGCAAAATGCCACTAATGCGTTCAAAAGCCATGTCCGGTCTTTCCAATTGTTCGAGAGGTATCACGCGAAAACACGATCAGGGTTCGTGCAGGAAGTTGAATGGTTTGGCCGCCAGCGGCCACTTGGTCTTGGGTTGGACGGATCGGGTCCGCCGTCGTCAGCGCCATGCGCCAGACCCCTGTCCCGGTAGGGGGTAGGATGAAGGCCGCATCGTCAAGGCTGGCATTGAACAGGATCAGCCAGCCGCGCGGCTCATAAACAGCGGCAAAGCACTGGGTCTTGTCGTCCATCCAATCCTTGTGGGTCATCAGATTGCCCCACACACTCCACCACGCAATGGTAGGCTCACGCTCGCCAGGTCCATTGGGATGACCGTCCGGGAAGCCCGCAAACATCTCTTTGCGCAGCGCAATCAGCTGCTTGGTAAAAGTCAGGCGTTGGGCGCCGAGGCGCGAGCTCGGTAGACGCCAGTCCAGCCAGCTGATCGCATTGTCTTGGGCATAGGCATTATTGTTGCCACCTTGCGTACGGCCCATCTCATCGCCTGCCAACAGCATGGGTGTGCCGAAACTTAAGAAGACGCTGGCCAGCATGTTGCGGGCTTGGCGCTCGCGTAATTCCTCAATCTCGCGGTCAGATGTTTCGCCTTCGACGCCGTAATTGGATGAGAAATCGTGGTCACCACCGTCGCGATTATTCTCGCCATTAGCGTGGTTATGCTTATGGGCGTAGCGGGTGAGATCCAGAAGCGGGAAACCGTCATGGCAAGCAACAAAATTGATGCTGGCTTCAATCGGCTTGCCCTTATTTCGAAACAGATCAGGGGTGCCCGCCAGAGCCTTGGCAAAGTCGCGCACTCTGTCTGGGTCGCCGCGCCAGAACTGCCGGATGGAATCGCGGGCTTTACCGTTCCAGTCCGCCCAGTCCGGCGGAAAGTCCCCGACATAATAGCCCCCTGCTGCATCCCAGGCTTCGGCAATGAGTTTGACATCTTTTAGACGAGGATCTTGGCGGACCGCGTCAAAGAAAGGTGCCTCGCGGCTGAAATGGCCAGCCTCGTCAATGGCGAGGGAAGGGGCAATGTCAAAGCGGAAGCCATCAAGGCCGTAACATTGCACCCAATGTGCCAGCGATTCCACGATCAAATTCTGGACTTGGGGATGGGCAGCATTCAGCGTCGCACCGCAGCCGCTAATATCCGCATAGTGGCTTAAGTCTTGCGGGTTCAGGCGGTAGTAAGAGGCGTTGTCGATCCCGCGATAGGACAGCGTTGGACCGTGCCGATTGCCTTCGCAGGTATGATTATAAACCACATCCATCCAGACATCGAGATTGCGCGCATGGGCGTTTTGAACAAACCCCCGCATCTCCGCGATTGGATCGCCAGCGGCATATTCAACGTGCGGCACGAAGTAATTGAGGGTGCTATAGCCCCAATAATTCTTCAGGCCCTGATCGACGAGAAACTTGTCGTGGACAAACTGATGTATGGGCAAGAGCTCGATCGTCGTAATGCCCAGCGCACTCAGATAGTCGAGGGCTGCCGGACTGCCGAGGCCCGCGAACGTGCCGCGTTCCTTTTCGGATAGGCCAGGCAGCTGCATCGTAAAGCCCTTCGCATGCAACTCATAAATCAGGGTCTCGCGCCAAGGCTTTGCTGTATGGCGGGGCAGGGGCGCGATGGCGGCGGGGTCTACGACAACAGCTTTCCAGCAAGTTGCAGCATTATCGCGATTATCTGGCATCGCGTCAGGATGATGGCCTTCATAGAAATAGCCAAAATGCTCAGGCCCCCATTGGAACTTGCCCGCCATAGCTTTGGCATAGGGGTCAAGCAGGACTTTATGCGGGTTGAAGAGATGGCCTTGATCTGGTCGATAAGGCCCATGGACGCGGTACCCGTAAACCGTGCCCGCCCCAAGCTTTGGCGCAAAGCCGTGCCAGATATCGCCTTTGCGAGCCGGAAGGTCTGCGCGCGCAATCTCGTGTTGGCCATCGCTCGAGAACAAGACCAGCTCAACGCGCACCCCATGGGCGCTGAATAGCGCAAAGTTGACGCCACCCTCACCGAGCGTCGCCCCTAATTGGTTTGGGTTGCCTGGTTCCAGTCGCAGCAACATTCAGACTAGGCTTCCTATGCCGGAACGAGATAAAGGCCAGCAAGCGGCGGTAAGGTCAGGACAATGGAAGCAGGCTGGCCATTAAACGGCACGGCTTCGGCTTCAACCCGTGTCGGGCCGTCGAAATTGGACCCGTCATAGGCAGAGGAGTCCGTATTCAAAATCACCTGCCACGCCCCATCATGGGGAACGCCCACGCGGTACTCGACACGCGGGACTGGGGTCATGTTGATCAGGGCGAGCACTTTCTCTGTGCGATCATGGTTCCAGCGCAGGAAGCCGTAGACCGATACGTCAGCCGCATCAGCCTGCACCCACTCAAAGCCCGAGGGGTCGCAATCGCGCTGGTGCAGGGCCGAGGTCGCGCGATAAAGCTTGTTCAGATCCCGAACCAGCGACTGAACACCCTTATGGCTGGGCTGATCCAATAAGTGCCAATCGAGGCTGCCTTCATGATTCCATTCGGCGACTTGGCCAAACTCTGCCCCCATGAACAAGAGCTTCTTGCCGGGATGGGCCCACATCAAGGCGTAATAGGCGCGTAAGTTGGCATAGCGCTGCCAGTCATCGCCGGGCATACGCGAGAAGATTGAGCCCTTACCATGGACGACCTCATCATGGCTGAGTGCCAGCATGAAATTCTCAGACCAAGCATAGGCAAGTCCAAAAGTGATTTCGCCATGGTGCCACGCGCGGTGGATGGGGTCCCGGCTCATATATTGGAGCGTGTCATGCATCCAGCCGAGGTTCCATTTGAATCCAAAGCCGAGTCCACCGTCATAAGTTGGCTTGCAGACGCCGGCCCAAGCGGTGGATTCTTCAGCCACCATCATGATGCCATCGGCCTCGCCATAGCACATCTCATTGAGGCGACGCATGAATTGGACGGCTTCTAAATTGATATTGCCGCCATATATGTTGGGTATCCATTCGCCGTCCGCGCGGGAATAATCGAGATAGAGCATCGAACTGACAGCATCGACGCGCAGGCCATCAATTTTAAAGCGGTCGAGCCAGAACAAGGCTGAGGACACCAGAAAATTGACGACTTCGGGTTTGGTGAAGTCATAAATATTGGTCTTCCAATCGGGGTGGAAGCCAAGGCGTGGGTCGGCATGCTCATAAAGGGCGGTGCCGTCAAATCGGTTCAAGCCGTGACCGTCAATTGGGAAGTGGGCAGGCACAAAGTCGCACAGGACGCCAATTTCTGCCTCATGCAAACGCGCCACCAACTCGCGGAACTCATCGGGCGTGCCATAACGGCTGGTGGTGGCAAACAGGCCAACTGGCTGATAGCCCCAAGAGCCATCAAACGGATATTCCGTCAGTGGCATGAATTGCACATGGGTGAAGCCCATGTCGCGGACATAGGGGATCAACCAATCGCCAAGCTCCCCATAGGTCAGCGGGCGATTACCCTCTTCGGGCTTGCGCCGGAAAGATCCCGCATGAACTTCATAAACGGAAATGGGGGCGTCTAGCCCATGACGGCCATGGCGTGTTTTCAGCCACGCTTGGTCGCTATCGATTTGTTTGGGCGGGTCTACCAAGCGGCTGGCATTGGCGGGACGAAGCTCTGCCGCTTGGCCAAACGGGTCAGATTTTAAGGGCTGGAGGTCCCCGTTTGCGCCAATGATCTCGTATTTATAAATATCGTTCGCCGAAAGGCCGGGGATAAAAATCTCCCAAATGCCTGCATCATGCAGCTTGCGCATGATGTGGCGACGCCCGTCCCAATTATTGAAAGGACCCACCACGGAAACCCGTTGGGCGGCAGGTGCCCAAACGGCAAAGGCAAAGCCCTCGACATGATCCAAAGTGATCGGCCGAGCACCCAAACACTCCCAAGCCCGCCAAAGCTGGCCTTGGCGGAAGCGCAAGATTTCCTTCGTGCTCAAGATGCCGGCAAACCGATACGGGTCTTCGAGGCGAACTTCTTCCCTATCCCAGCTTGCCAGATAATGATAAGAAAGCGGCTGCTTTGTTTGGGTTAGTTTGGCGACAAACAGACCGTCTGGATGCACTTTGGTCATGTTTACGGAAAGCTTTTGACCTTCACTGATCAGCGTGACTGAATCGGCAGCGGGCAGGAAACAGCGCACCGTCACTTCGCGTGTCCCCTCATCCACATGGGGGCCCAAGAAGGCAAACGGGTTGGTATGCGTGCCGGCGACCAAGGCCAACACTTCGCTCTGATCGGCCAGCGCAGGCCCCAAGGCTGTTGCGCCATTCACTGCGGCCTTTGCCGGCTTTGCCCGGGTCGTCTTAGGGGCCATTAACGCGCATCCTCATAAAAAGTCGTGTCGTCCGAGTTTGCCTTCTGCGCGCTTTGCCGATCGCGACGACGCGCGTCGGCATAGGCATTCTCGCGCTGCGACTGCAGCATCTCGGAATCTGCTTGTGAAAAATGACCGCTTTTGGAGAGGCGCGCCTCAATCCCTAAACGAATGGCCTCGATGACTGCCGCATAAGCAATATAGTCAGACAAGCCAGTATCAAATTGGCCGAGTGAAAGGGTGGCGGGCAAGCCCGAATGGCCGATGAGGGCGACCCGTCCGCCCTGCGCGCAAACATCTTGCAAGTTTTGCTCTATCTGAGGGATTCGCACGCTCGACTTCAAGGCGATGACCAAGATGCTGTCGCGTCGCCCACTGATATCGGCTGTGGTTTGATCGCACACTTCTAGCCCGCAGCCACGCAATGCTAGGACCAATGTGTCAGCAAACAGGGTTTCAGCGCCAGAATGCAGCACAATGATTCGTCCGCTGCCGGCGCAAATCTCCAAAAGCGTCTCGAGTTCATCGAGCGCAAGGCCGGTCCCTTTTTGGCCCAAAGTCTTGGTGACTTGTTCGAAGAGTGCTTGTCCAAGCCCACTATGGCCCTTTACGTGGGGGTTCTGGCGGCTCATCGACAAGGTGCGGCGCTCTAGGTCGCGCGCAAGGCTCAGCTTGAAATCCATAAAGCCCATACAGCCAATGGCCTTACAAAACCGCATAATGGTCGGCTCTGAGACATCGGCACGCTCAGCCAGATCGGCAATCGACATTTCAACCACGACCGTCGGTCGACCCAAGACAAAGCGCGCTACACGCTGCTCAGACGGACGCAATTCAGCGAGATGAGAATCGATCTGACTGATGATCATCGCCTTTTTCCCTCCCGCCCTTTGTTTGTTGTCTTGATTTATACGAATATTCTGCGCCCAATGCCAGCCTTGAACGCGTGTTGCGCAGGTTTTGTAGTTTTGCTACATCAAATGTGCAATACCAAAACCAATGAACGGCAGGGCGACCCTCCACAGGGCGGAAACTGCAGTCGGGGAGAGAAATGGACCTGGTCGGGGATTTATCTCGGCTTGGGATCGGCATTTGCCTTAGCGGCAGCGGTTTGTCGGTCCGATAAATGGCTCCTCCACGACTGAAATTTCCCGCTTCTGCCGAGAACACAGGGGCAGGAAACCGGCATGGCAGGCATCACTTTTGAAACCGTCGCAAAGCGATATGGCGAAACTGATGTCATCAAGAACCTATCTCTCGACATCAAGGATGGCGAGTTCATGGTGTTGGTCGGCCCATCTGGTTGTGGCAAGTCGACCGCCCTGCGGATGATCGCGGGCCTCGAATCAGTCTCCTCGGGCACGTTGAAAATTGCCGACCGCGTCGTGAACGATTTGAAGCCTAAGGATCGCGATGTCGCGATGGTGTTTCAGTCCTATGCGCTTTACCCCCATATGACGGTTCGCCAGAACGTCGCCTTTGGTCTTGAAGTGCGCAAAATGCCCAAGGCCGAGATTGAAAAGCGAGTTCAAGAGGCTTCTGCCATTTTGGGCCTCGACCCCTATTTGGACCGTAAGCCGAAAGCGCTATCGGGTGGACAAAGGCAGCGCGTGGCGTTGGGCCGGGCCATTGTCCGCGATCCATCCGTGTTCTTGTTTGACGAGCCCTTGTCCAACCTTGATGCGAAATTGCGGACCGGCATGCGGGCGGAAATCTCGCGCCTTCAAAAGCGGCTGGGCACCACCGCCGTTTATGTCACGCATGATCAGACCGAGGCCATGACCATGGGCGACCGGATTGCCGTCTTGGCCCCTTTGGCCGAGGCGGGTGAAAGCAATCTGATGCAAGTCGGCACACCTCTAGAGCTCTACCACCGCCCCAGTAGCGTTTTCGTGGCCCGCTTTATTGGCGCACCCAGCATGTCGATTTTGACAGCGCAATTGGCAGGGCGTGCAATTTCTCATGCGGCCTCGCCAGGTTTCGCCATGCCAGCGCGGTGGCAGCCAAATAGCCAGACTGGCGATAGCGTGTTGATTGGTTTCCGGCCGGAGGATGTGCGCGTGGCCGGTCAGGGCAGCTTTGAGAAGGCCGCGCATTTCAAAGGCCGGGTCGAAATGGTTGAGACCTTGGGGCATGAAGTCCTTACCCATTTGGATGTGGATGGCACCACCTTAATCGCGAAAAGCCATGGCGAAGCGCCCATACCCAAAATGGGCGAGATCGTCGAAGTTGAGGCTGATTTAAGTAAAGCCCACTTCTTTGATGTATCGACGAATTTGCGCTTGACTGAGAAGGCTTAACAAATGGCCTGGCGCGCAAGTCACGGGGGATCACCCACCAAACGGTCATTCATAGCGGCAGGGCTTGGTCTGTCAGGCACGGCGCTCTTGGCGGGTTGCGGCAAATCCGCCGCGCAAAAGCGGCCCGCTTTGGTGGTTTGGCACTCCTATCGCGGTCGCGAGAAGACCGCGCTTGAGGAAGTTGCCGCGCTTTATTCCGCGCAAGTTGCTGGCAAAGCCCGCCCGGTCCGCTGCGTCGGGGTACCCAATGATGCCTTCGCCGACAAGATTTCAGCTGCCGTCCCGCGCAAGAAAGGCCCCGATCTGTTTATATTCTCGCATGATCGGATGGGAGGCTGGGTAGAGAGCGGCAACACGGTTGCGGCCATCGACTTCTTCTTAAGCGACGAAGATCGCCAAGGCTTCTTGCCGGGCATGTTGGATGCAACGACCTATAAGGGCGTGACCTACGCCTTGCCCTTGAACTTTAAATCCGCGGCCCTGATCTACAACAAGAAGATGGTGCCCAATCCACCGCGCACCACGAAAGAGCTCGTCGAGATCGCGACAAAGCTGACCGACAAAGGACGTGGCCGTTTCGGCTTTGCCTATGCCTATGATGATTATTTCTTCCACGCAGGCATCGGCAATGGCTTTGGCGGTGGTGCGTTCAATGCTGCGGGTGATCTCATTCTAAACGATCCCGCCAATGTCGCGGCTTCTGACCTCGTCCGCAAATGGCGATCCGAGCTCAACCTCCTGCCAGACGATCCTGCCAACTCGCTGGTGACGGCCCTGTTCAACGAAGAGCGCGCTGCCATGGTGATGAGTGGACCGTGGTTTTTGAGCGAAGCTGCCAAAAGCATTGATCTGGGTGTTGCGGTGTTGCCGATGATTTCTGAGGCCAACAATCAGCCCATGCGGCCTTGGATGACGATTGAGGCCATCTATTTGGCGGCGGGTACAGCCGATGAGCATGAAGCTTGGCAATTTGCCAAATTCTTAGCTGGGCCTCAGGGGTCGAGCATCATGGCACAGAAGGGCGGGCAATTACCCGCATCGCAAGCCGCTTACCGCGTTCCAGCCATTGCCAATGATCCCATTATTTCTGCCTTTAAAGCCCAAGGTGCTTTGGCGGTTCCCATGCCAAACTTGCCGGAGATGACACTGGTCTGGTCGCCGGCAGACAAAGCCATGAAACGCTTCACCAAAATGGAGACAACGTCGCAATCGGCGTGGAATGATTGTCAGGCAGAGGTTCAAGCGGCCATTGATGCATTGCGGGCTTCCCAAGCTGGGGGACGGGCATGAAACGTAATTTAAGCGCGGTATTCTTTGCCCTTTTGATCGTCATATCCGGGGCTTTGTTCTTCCTCCAGCAAGCCGCCCAACACCGGGATGAAGCGGCTTCTGGTGCCGTTGCGCTGGTCACCGCGTCTGATTTGGCCAAGATCGGTTCGGCAGGCCTGCAGGCAGGGCTTAGCGAACAAGCCGTGGGTAGCCTGATGGCCGATGTGCTGAAGCGCTCAGGCCGGGAAGGGGACCGCTATCGCCTCGTGATGCGCAACGGCAAAGAATTGGCCGCCAGCAATTGGCCCGGCGAAGCCGCGCCGCGTCCGTTGAGCCTGACCGAAAAGCCTTTGTTCGATTTGATCCTTGGCCTACCTGCGGCAGGCGCGAAACTGACCCCGACAGCACAAAGTGCTCATGCTGCCGCACCTTTAGTGGTTGCGGGACAGCGCGTCGGCATGGTGGAAATCGTCCAAACTTCGAAGACTGTTGGGCCGGCTTTGATATCCATGTTGCAATGGGGTGCCATTGGCATAGGCGTTTTGGCCATTGTGGGTCTTGCCCTCGTGCAGCCAAAACTTGGTGCTTGGGCTGGTGTGGTCGTGCCTTTGGGCGTGGCATTTGTCTTGGGGCAATTGACCGGGGCTAATTTAGCCAGCACGGCGCAAGTGCTTCTCGACAATCTCAACACAAGCGCTCGCGCGATAGATGACGCCATGCGCGCTGTGGCTGCGTCTAACGGACTTGCGCTAGCAGGCGATGTCGCGCGTCTTGATACGGCGGTCGTGGCTGGGGCGGTGGATGGAGCCGCGCTCACCACCTCACTTCTCTTTTTAGGTGGCTTGGGTGCCATCATTGGGGCCTTTATCAGTTTTGGTGCCGCCGCTTCGACCTGGCGTGCGCTGAAGGAAAACCCAACGGCTTATACCTATGTCGCGCCTGCCTTGATCGGCATGCTGGCGCTGGCTTTCTTCCCCTTCTTCTATGGCTTTGTTTTGTCTTTCACCGACACCACCTTGCTGAACCAAGGGGCTAGCTGGAGTGATCGCTGGGTTGGCCTGGCCAATTACGCCAGCATTCTGGGGGACTTTAACTTCGGTGGGTCTGGCGCGGCGTTCAATTATCAGAACTTCTATTGGACCATGGGCGTCACCATTGTCTGGACGGCCTCAAACGTCGTCCTAGGCGTGTCGATTGGCCTCGGGATGGCACTGCTCCTCAATATCAAAGGGCTGCGCGGGGTTGCGATTTACCGCACGCTTCTAATACTGCCTTGGGCCATTCCCAATTACATCACGGCCTTGACGTGGAAGGGTATGTTCCACCCGCAATTTGGTGCGATCAACCAAGCCATCCAAGCTTTTGGCGGCCAGCCGGTGCAGTGGTTTGATGCGGTGGGGCCGAGTTTCATCACGGGCCTTGCCACCAATGTCTGGCTGTCCTTTCCCTTCATGATGGTGGTGGCCTTAGGGGCGCTGCAAGCGGTGGATGAAGATATGTATGAGGCAGCCCGCATTGATGGGGCGTCGCCTTGGCAGCAATTCTGGTTGATCACTTTGCCGAGCTTAAGGCCTGCCCTATTGCCAGCCATCATCGTCTCCGTGGTTTGGACGTTCAACATGTTCAATGTGATCTATCTGGTCAGCGCGGGCCAACCCTCGGGGGCCAACGAGATTCTCGTGACGCGGGCTTACCGCATTGCGTTTGAGGAATATCGCTATGGCTATGCCGCAGCCTATTCGGTCGTGATCTTCCTCATTCTTCTGATCTATGGCGTGTTCCAGATCCGCGCGACTTCTGCCACGGAGGCCAACAACAAATGACGTCATCCGACCAAAAGCGCGCGCCCCTTTGGCTTCATCCCATTTTGATCGTCATTACACTGTTGGCGCTCTATCCGATCTTTTGGGTCTTTGCGCTGGCCTTCTCCGGGACCCAAAACATCGGACTGGCGGACTTGCCAGCCAACCCCGGTTTCTGGGACCGTATGCGGGCAGCAACGCCTGTTCCTGCGCAATGGTCGATGGAAAATTTCGTCGGCGTCTTGCGCGATCAGCCCTTCCTTCAATGGATGCTGAACAGCTTGTTGGTTGCCGCTTTGACCACGGTCTTTGGTGTCGCTTTAGCCTGTTCTGCCGGATATGCCTTCTCGCGCTTTCGCTTCAAGGGCCGCGAAACGGGCATGACCTTATTCCTCGTCACCCAAATGTTTCCCGGCACTTTGATGCTGATCCCGCTCTATGTGATCATTGTAGATTGGCTTGATCTCGACAATTCGATTTGGGCGCTGGTGATTGTGTATTCGGTGACCGCCATTCCCTTCTGCGTGTGGATGCTGAAAGGCTATTTCGATTCCATCCCGATTGAGATTGAAGAAAGCGCGATCATGGACGGCTGCTCGCCATCCCGCATTTTCTTCCAGATCGTCTTGCCACTGGCCCGCCCCGCCGTAGCGGTGACGGCGCTGTTTAGCTTCATGACGGCGTGGAATGAGTTCATTCTCGCGGCCACCTTTATGGATGAGGAGGCGCTGTACACCGCACCGGTCGGCTTAAGATTTTTTGTTAGCGAGTATTCCTCACAATGGGGCTACTTTGCTGCGGGCTCCATATTGGTCTCGCTGCCAGTGGTCCTTCTCTTCTTGATGTTACAAAGATTCCTCGTGTCGGGCCTGACGGCGGGTGGCGTGAAAGGCTGATCAGATGGGGTCTCGTGCTTGGATCGACTGGTTGCGTCGTCTCGGACCTGTCGTGCTAGCGGGTCTAGCCTTGGGCTTTGCCACTTTGGCTTCGGCAAGGCCGGCCCCTGAGCCAATCGTGATTTCCAAGCCGATGGGGCAGACAGAAACCCGTTTGCCGTGCAATCGGAATGGCAGCCCATTTTGTGAACTCCGCCTCTATCAGGTCCTAGTCGGCACCTTCGTCGATGGCACCCCGGATCACAATCCGATTGGCGGCTATGGGCCTGGCCCCCATACGGGCGATATCAAGGGCGTGATCCAAGCCTTGGATACCATCAAGGCCATGGGCTTCAATGCCGTCTGGATCACACCGATTTTTGACAGTGCGGCTGGTAGCCCCCAACATCGCCACTCGGGCGAGAAGGTGGTCAATCCCCGCTTGGACGGCACTGGCTATTATCCGCGCGACTATTTCAAAGTTGATCCGCAATATGGAACGGCCCAAGACGTTCGCGACTTGATCGCGGCCGCCCATCAGCGCGACTTGAAGATCATTTTCGACGGCGTCTTTGGCCACCATAAGGGCAATGTCACCCCGTCACCCTCGGGTCTCGTGCCCGCAGCCTCCAAGCGGCCAGCCGATTATTTCAATAGCCCAGAGACCTATCCCGGCGAGGTGGTTGATTTCGCAAACCCTAAGTCTTTGGCCTTTTATGATGAAGTCGCCCGCTATTGGATCGATGTCTATGGCATAGACGGATGGCGTCTCGATCAAGCTTATCAAGTGCCCAATCGCCCCATGGCGAAGCTGGTCAAATCCATCGCGCAGTCGTCGAAGGATCAGGGCAAGCTGGGCTATGTCGTCGGTGAGATCTGGGGCACGGCAGACAGAATTCGCGCCTCTTTGGGCACCAATGAAGAACCAGCCTTACCCAGCGCCTTTGACTTCCCCGCCCGCTATGCCCTCGTCCAAATCCTGGCGACGGGTGAAGATGGCACCAAGGGCAAGCCCGCCACGACCTTGCAGGAAAGCTGGGCCATGGGTGCACATGCCAGCTATCCAGATCATGCCATTATGAATCTGATGCTGGGCAATCATGACTTGGTTCGCTTTGGCGATTTGATTCAGCGGGCAGGCAAGGGCGGACCAAACGCGGAGTCTTACTGGGCGCGTCACCGATTGGCCTTCACCTTTATGGCGGCTTGGTCTGGTCCGATCACCACCTATTATGGCGAGGAAGTAGGCGCTGAAGTTGCGGGATTTTCCATGCGTGTCAGCCAGAACTGCGGCGAGGTCCAAAAATGTGATGACCATATTGCTCGAAATATGATCAAACTCCCCGGTATCAATGCAAATAACACCGATGTTCTGCCCAAAGCGCTTGCACTACGCGCCTACCTGACAGAGTTACTGGCCTTACGTAAGGTCAGCCCGGCTCTCTATGCTGGGTCGCGCACGCATCTTTATTCAGATCGGCATGTCTATGTTGATCTCAAGTCGCTGGGCGCGGAGAAATTTGTGTTCGTCATGAATGTTTCTGATCTGCATCAAACCATACGCTTGTCTAAAAGCGCGTTGTCCGACGAGGATATGAGGGAAGCACGACTGATGATTGGCGATATCAAGGTTCGGGAGACGGCTGCAGGGCTCGAAATGGACTTGCCGCCCTTGAGCACGGGCATTGTGCGGATCCAAAACTCCGAGGCTGCTGCACGTCCTTGAGATAAAAACACTGATTTGGCGCTGTATTCCGCGACAAATCCCTTTAACCCTGATGTTCCTATGGAGCGCTCTGATGGCTGAATTCGTCCCCGTCCCCAGTTTTGATTTGGTAGTTTTCGGTGCGTCCGGGGATTTGGCACTTCGGAAGCTGTTTCCGTCCCTATTCCACCGCTTCAAAGATGGTCAAATTCCAAGCGATAGCCGCATCGTTGGCGTGGCCCGCCAAGTGATGACCAAGGACGCCTTTCGCAAGACGGTGAGCGAAGGTTTTGCGAATTTAGCTAAAGGCGATCCCTCCGCTGAAGAGTTCCAAGCTTTCTTGGCTTTAATCGATTACGTCGCGCTGGACGCCACCAAAGCGGATGGTCCTTGGGATCATCTCGTGCAATCGTTAGCAGGCGGCGAAGATAAGGTTCGCGTCTTTTATCTGTCGACGCCACCGTCGGTTTTCGGCGGTATTTGCGCCCAATTACGCGATGCTGGCCTTGTGTCACCTGCCTCACGCGTCGTGCTTGAAAAGCCTTTGGGTCGCGATTTGAAGTCTGCCAAGGCGATCAATGATGCAGTGGCAGAAGTCTTCTCCGAAGATCGCGTTTATCGGATCGATCACTATCTCGGCAAAGAGACGGTGCAGAACCTCTTGGTGCTACGTTTTGCCAATGCCCTGTTTGAGCCTGTGTGGTCGCGTGCTGCCATCGATAATGTTCAGATTACGGTGGCCGAGACGATCGGGGTTGGTAGCCGTGGCGATTATTATGACAAGTCGGGCGCCATGCGCGATATGGTGCAAAACCACTTGCTCCAGCTTTTGTGCTTGGTCGCGATGGAGCCGCCCAATTCGGTCGATGCCGATGCCATCCGCACGGAAAAGATCAAAGTGCTGCAAGCCCTTGTGCCCATTGGCCCAGCCGATATCGCGAGCCACAGTGTGCGCGGCCAGTATCGTGCAGGCCTTGTCGAGAATGAGCCGGTTAAGGGCTATCTCGAAGATCTGGGTCCAAACCGGACGAGCTCTACCGAGACTTATGTCGCCCTTAAGGCAGAGATTGCCAATTGGCGCTGGTCTGGCGTGCCGTTTTATCTGCGAACCGGCAAGCGCTTGCCGTCCCGCCGGTCTGAGATTGTCGTGACCTTCCGGCCGCCGCCGCACAGCCTGTTTGGCAATGGGGGCGAGCCTAACCAGCTTGTGATGCGCCTACAGCCTGATGAGGGCATGGAGATGTGGTTGCAGATTAAGGAGCCAGGGCCGGGCGGCCTGCGCGTTAAGTCCGTGCCGCTTGATCTGTCCTATGAGACCGCTTTCACCCTGCGCTATCCCGATGCCTATGAGCGTCTATTGATGGATGTGGTGCGCGGCAACCTATCACTCTTCATGCGCAAAGATGAAGTGGAATCGGCTTGGGAATGGGTGGATCAGGTCATAGCGGCGTGGGAGAGTGCGGGCACCCAGCCTGATCCTTATGCTGCCGGAAGCGACGGCCCGTTGCAGGCCGCTTTGTTGATGGACCGCGACGGTCGAAAGTGGCGTGACCTTATATGACCGCAACGCTGACAACCTTTCCATTGTTAAGCTTCCCAAGCCGACCGGCGGCCGAAGAGGCGCTTGCTGCAGCGTTAGAGGCTGGGGTTTGCGATGCCCATGCGCAGGGGCGTCGTGCGCGCATTGCCTTGTCGGGCGGCTCTAGCCCTGAACCCGCCTATCGCGCCTTTGCGGCAAAGGACCTCGATTGGTCAAAAGTTGACATTGCCCTGGTGGATGATCGCTGGGTTGATGTGGATCAAGCGGGCTCTAATCAGGCGATGATTGAACGTGCCTTTGCTTCGGCAACAGGGGTCACAATTTTCGGCATGAAGCTGCCTACCGCCAGCCCAAAGCAAGCGGAAGCGGAATTGGACGACGTTTACCGCGCGCTGCGCCCGTTTGATGCTGTTGTTCTTGGCATGGGGCCAGATGCCCACACGGCTTCGTGGTTCCCGGCTTCGCCTGATCTGGCCGCCTGTTTAGATTCACAAAGCCCTGCAACGGTGTTGGGCGTGGATGCCAGCCTCGCCCCCGTTGCCGCGCCCTATCCAGAACGCATGACGGTGACCTTGCCGGTCGTGAGCGAGGCGCAGCAAATTCTGATCTTGCTGTTTGGCGCTGACAAAAAGCAAATCCTTCAACAAGCGCTTGAGGCCCCTGTCACAAACGCGCCGATAAAAGCAGTTATTGAAGCGACCGGGGCCCGGTGCGTCGCACTTTGGGCCGAATGATTGAGAGTGATGACAATGCCTAAATCCCTTCATCCAACGATAGAAGCCGTGACCGCCCGCATTGAAGCGCGCTCTAAAGCGCGGCGGCAACGGTATCTGGACATGATTGACTCCCGGCGCTCGCCAGATCCAGCCCGTGCCCGCCTTGCTGCTGCCAATCAAGCGCACGGCTTTGCCGCGTGCCCGCTTCAGGACAAGGAGATGCTGAAGAACAGCCGCTGGGCCAATATCGGCATCGTGACGGCCTATAATGACATGCTGTCGGCCCATCAGCCGCTGGCGGCCTATCCCGACATCATCAAGGCTGCAGCGCGCAAAGCCGGGGCAACGGCGCAAGTCGCAGGGGGGGTGCCCGCCATGTGTGATGGCATCACCCAAGGCTTTGAGGGGATGGAGCTGTCGCTCTTTTCCCGCGACACCATCGCGATGAGTGCGGCAATCGCTCTGTCACATGACACGTTTGATGCGGCCATCTATCTGGGCGTGTGTGACAAGATCGTCCCGGGTCTTCTGATTGGCGCGTTGCGCCATGGCTGGTTACCATCGATTTTCTGCCCAGCGGGTCCCATGCCATCTGGTCTGCCTAATCCTGAAAAGGCGCGCATCCGCCAATTGTTCGCCGAAGGCAAAGTTGGGCGCGAAGCGTTGTTGGAAGCAGAATCGCAAAGCTATCACAGCGCCGGCACCTGCACCTTCTATGGCACGGCCAACTCGAACCAAATGCTGATGGAGATTATGGGCCTACATGTGCCGGGCACCGCCTTCATCAATCCCAATACGCCTTTGCGGACTGCTCTGGTCGAATCCTGCGCCAAGCGGGCGAGCCAGATTACGCAATTGGGCGATAGCTACATCCCCATCGGCCACGTGGTTGATGCGCGCAGCATTGTGAATGCGATTGTTGGCCTATGTGCGACTGGCGGATCAACCAATCAAATGATCCATATCCCGGCCATTGCCCAAGCAGCTGGCCTGATCGTGGATTGGGATGATTTCAACGACCTCTCCTCGGCGACGCCACTTTTGTGCCGCGTCTATCCAAATGGCATTGCCGACGTGAACCATTTCCATGCGGCGGGCGGCATGGGCTTCCTGATCCGCGAATTGTTAGACGCGGGCCTCTTGCATGGCGACGTTTTGACGGTCGCGGGCCGAGGCCTAGAAGCCTACACCCAAGAACCTTTCTTGACCGACGCGGGCCTTGAATGGCGGGAGGCCCCGGCCACCAGTGGCGACACATCTGTCTTGGCACCTGTTTCAGAGCCCTTCTCAAAAGATGGTGGACTTCGGGTCTTACAGGGCAATTTAGGCCGCGCCTGTGTGAAGGTTTCAGCGGTGAAACTGGAGCAGCGGATCGTGGAAGCCCCCGCCCGGGTCTTTAAGGATCAAGCCAGTTTGCATGTGGCCTTTAAGGCCGGCGAGTTAGACCGCGATGTTGTGGTGGTCGTGCGCGGTCAAGGCCCTGCCGCAACCGGCATGCCCGAACTTCATAAGCTGACCCCACCCTTGGGCGTTTTGCAAGACCGTGGCTTTCGGGTTGCTTTGGTAACCGATGGCCGCATGTCGGGTGCTTCTGGCAAAGTCTTGGCCGCCATCCATGTTAGCCCTGAATCAAAGTCGGGCGGCTTGATCGGAAAAATCCGCGATGGGGATGTGGTGCGCGTTGATGCAGAAGCCGGAACCCTGAACGCCTTGGTGCCGGATGAGATTTGGCAAGCGCGCGAGATCGATACCAGCGTGGTTGAAGGCGTCACTCGCGGCTTTGGCCGTGAGATGTTCTCCATGTTCCGCGCGCTGGTCAGCCAAGCTGAGCAGGGGGCCATGCCCTTTGGCGATATGGACCCAGACGAGGCCATTGTCGATCCAACCCAAGACGTAGCCCCTCAAGCAGCCGAGGCAGACGCATGAGCTCACAAGCCATTCTCGTAGGCGATGTCGGCGGCACCAATGTGCGCCTCGCCATTGCACACATTGATTCCAACAGCCAAGTCGAACTCTCACACGTCGAACGTATGCCCGTGCTTTCCTTCCCGAGTTTGGAAGAGGCGATTGAAGCTTGGCAGGCAGAGGGCCGTACTTTGCCGTCTTCGGCCGTGTTTGCGCTGGCCGGGCCAACGGGTGCTGACGAGGTTCACTTCACCAATTCCTCTTGGGTGGTATCGGCTTCGGCAACCAAAGCCCGCTTTGGCTTCCAGAATGTGACCTTGGTCAATGACTTTGCGGCCCAAGCGCGCGCCGTGCCTTCCAATAATGAGGACGCGTTTGAGGTTCTGATTGAGGGCGAGGCCCAACAAGGTGCCCCTATCGTGGTTTTGGGGCCGGGCACCGGCCTTGGTATGGCGCTCTTGGTACCCGATGGCCGGGATTGGACTGTCATTTCGACCGAAGGCGGCCATCAGGCCTATGCGCCTGTCTCCGCGCGGGAGCGGCAGATTCTCGAAGTCGTCGCCGAGGACCTGCCGTACATCAGCTATGAAAACCTCGTCTCTGGCTTGGGTCTCGACCGTCTCTATAAGGCGATCGCAAAGCTCGAGGGGCGGGTCGCCCGCTTAAAGGGTGGTGACGAGATTGGCCCGGCCGCGATTGCAGGCGATGATCCGTCTGCGGTCGAAGCGGTTGAAGTGATGATCCAGTCCTTAGCCACCTTTGCCGGAAACGCCATTCTGGCAACCGGCGCGCGGGGTGGCTGTGTGATTGCGGGCGGCGTTTCGGAAGCCTTGGCACCCTTTATGCGCACATCTGAATTTGTGGCCCGCCTGTTAGAGCGCGGTCCCATCAGTGGCTATCTGAATGGGATTCCGGTTCGTCGGGCCCGCAACGCTTTTGCTGCTTTGGAAGGTGCTGCCTTCTTTGCCCCCAAGCACCCTTTGTAATTTTTCGTCTAGGAGAGGTCGATGACCAGCTTTGCATCCCAATTGAGAGCCGCCCCACTCATTCCGGTCTTGACGATTGCCGACCTCGACAAAGCCGAAGGCCTCGCATTGGCCCTGCAGGCGGGTGGCCTGAAAAACCTCGAAGTCACGCTGCGTACCCCGGTCGCGCTGGAAGCCATCGCTTTGATGAAAGCCGCTGCGCCGGACCTGTTGATTGGCGCCGGAACCGTATTGAGTGAGGGCGATGTCGAGGCCTGCTTTAAAGTTGGGGCGGATTTCATTGTGACGCCGGGATCAAGCCCCGGATTGCGCGCGGCACTTCTAAAGGCCGATGCCAATGTGATGGTGGGCGTGGCCACGGCGACCGAAATTATGAGCCGTTTGGAAGAAGGCTTTGGCGTTTTGAAGTTCTTCCCGGCTGAGCAATCGGGTGGGGCGGCCGCTCTAAAAAGTTTTGCCGGGCCTTTGCCCGACGCGCGCTTCTGCCCAACGGGCGGGGTAACGCCTGATAAGATCGAAAGCTATCTCTCTTTGCCGAACGTCATCGCCGTGGGCGGAACTTGGATCGCGACGCCGGAGATGATTGGTGCAGGCGACTTTGTCACCATTGAAGCCAATGCACGCATCGCAGCCGGGTTCAAAAAGTCATGATCCGTAATCGCCGTACACGGATCGTTGCCACGCTTGGCCCTGCAAGCCGCTCACCAGAAATGACTCTCGCTTTGGCGCAAGCCGGAGTTGATGTCTTTCGCATGAATTTTAGCCACGGCAGTCATGAAGATCATGCCGAGGCTTATAATAATGTTCGCGCCGCCGAGAAGGCGACAGGGCGGCCGATTGGCGTTCTGGCTGACTTGCAAGGCCCAAAGCTCCGCCTCGGGACATTTGCCGAAGGTAAGGTGCAACTGCTGAAAGGCGCGAACTTCCGCCTCGACCGCGACCCGACGCCGGGCGACGTTAATCGTGCTTGCATGCCACACCCAGAGATTTTTGCGGCGCTTAAAACCGGTGATGACCTGTTGATTGATGATGGTCGGGTACGGTTGCGGGTTCTCGATCATGGTGCCGATTGGGCGCATACGGAGGTCATTCAGCCTGGTCCGGTCTCGGACCGCAAAGGTGTGAACGTGCCAACAGCCGTGCTGCCGATTTCGGCCATGACCGACAAGGACCGCAAGGATTTGATGTTTGCCTTGAGCCTCGGCGTGGATTGGGTTGCGCTGTCCTTTGTCCAGCGGCCTGAGGACATGGCAGAGCTTCGCAAGCTGGTGAATGGCAAGGCGGCCTGCTTGGCCAAGATCGAAAAGCCCGCCGCGCTTGAAAGCTTGGCCGAGATTTTGGACTATTGCGACGGTGTGATGGTCGCGCGTGGCGATCTGGGTGTGGAATTGGCGCCGGAAGATGTGCCAGTCGCCCAGAAACTGATCCTGCGCATGGCGCGTGAACGCGGCGTGCCAACCATTGTTGCCACTCAAATGCTGGAAAGCATGATCTCTGCTGCCGCGCCCACCCGCGCGGAAGCCAGCGACGTTGCCAATGCGGTCTATGAGGGCACTGATGCGCTGATGCTGTCAGCTGAAACCGCCGCCGGGCAATTCCCGATGGAAGCGGTAGCCGTCATGAGTCGGATCGCCGAGCGGGTTGAATCAGACCCGCGCTGGCCGGGCCTGATGGATGCTGAGCACGCCAATCCAGAAAGCGCGGTACCTGATGCCGTCTCGGCTGCTGCTCGTACGGCGGCCAATGCCTCAAAGGCTGCCTGTCTTGTCGCCTTTACCGCCACAGGTACCACGGCGCTGCGCGTCGCGCGCGAACGGCCTCTACAGCCGGTTCTAGTGTTGACGCCTAGCATCCGCACCGCTCGCAAGCTGGCTTTGGTCTGGGGCCTTGAGTCGCGCGTCACCAAGGACCCCAAAGACGTGGAAGATATGGCGACGGTTGCTTCGGCTATGTCGTCGAAGGTTGGCACAGCTAAATCAGGCGACCGCATTGTGATCGTGGCTGGCCTTCCATTTGGCACCAAAGGTGGCACCAACCTTATGCGGATTGCACGGGCGACCTAAGGGGTATTGATGACAGCCGAGCTTCTCGAATTCTCCGCCCACGGCTTTGATCTGTCGATTGCGCCATTGGCAGGTGGCGGGATTGCGCGGCTAGATTGGCAGGGTAAGCCCGTGCTGCGGCCCGCTTTGGCCGGGGCTGTGGCGGCGCGCGACCCATTGGGCCTGTCGTCCTTTCCGATGACACCCTATGCCAGCCGGATCGTGGATGGGGTGTTTCGTTGGGGCGATGTCTCAACTCATATTCCACCGAATATGGCAGGCGGTGCCCATCCGCTGCATGGCATTGGCTGGCGCACGCCGTGGTCGGTTGTCGCCCAAGATGAAACGTCAATTGAGATTGGCTTGGATCATGCGGGGGACACCAATTGGCCTTGGGCTTTTGAGAGCCGTCAGCGCTTTCATCTGTTTGAAGACCATGTCGAAGTCAGGCTGTCTGTGACCAGTCGGGATGCGCGTCCATTTCCGTCGTCGCTGGGCCCGCATCCTTACTTCCCGTCCGACGGGGCTGAGATTCAATTTGACGCCGCACAGCTTTGGGAGATCACGGGCGAAGCGCTCCCCAGCCATTTGGCCCGCCCGCCAGTCGTGGACCATCTGGCAAACGGGGTCGCTGCAACGAGCCTTGATCTGGATCATTGCTTTGAGGGCTGGAATGGCCGTGCACGGATTAAATGGGCGGAACATGGCGTTGAGGTGGGCGCATCGGTTCTGGTGGGTGATACCCCGTGCCCTTGTACCCGCTTACAGCTTTATACACCCCCGCAAGCGGGCTTTTTCTGCTTAGAGCCTGTCACGGCGCGCGGCGTATCCTTCACCGCTCCAGATCCATATGAATTGGGCGTTGTTGAGCTGGTGGACCAAAGCCTGACCATCATCACGACGCTAACGCCTTTCAAGGTCAGTTAGCGCTTCAGTTCGACCAACTCATACCAAGTCTGCATATAGCCACCCACGCCGCCTTGAACAAAGATGGCGTCGCTGTCGTCGGTGATCCAGACGTCATAGACTGGGTGCTCGCCCGCCATGCCGCTCGACCCATCATCGAGGAATTGGAAGTGGCGGGTTTGGAAAGTTCCAGCCTTGACCGTGATTTCTTCCGTGCCCAGATAAAGCCCGTCGATCCGCACGGGTGCCAAGAAGGGCGGCGTTGCGCCGCGATGATCGGGGGAGGGCAGATACATGTTGAACGTATGCCGCTTTTTGGCTTCCCAATCATGCAGGCTTAAAAAATAGCCGTCAGCCACAATGGGGTGGGTGCCAAAGCCATCAATCGGTGCTTGCAATTCGACACGCTGGGAGACGCGTCCAATCGTCGGCCCATAGCTTTCGCATTCAATAAAGGTGTCGCCAAAGCGGAACCAGCCCGTTCCCATGAATTTATCGCCAACAGTCAGACGGACATGGCAGTCCATTGGCCGACGATTGGCATCAATGGAATAGATGATGTCGCGCATCACGCTGGGGTCGGGTTCTGCGATAAAACAATGGGCGCGCAGGGTGGTTTGGCCGTCGCCATGATGGGTGAAGCGAAAATCTTCTTCGCCGCGCGCCTGATCCATCATGTGCGGCTTCTTTGAGGTATAGGCAATTTTGCCAGTGATCGTGCGGTGTGCCATCCCATGCTCCTCGTGGTTTCCGTAAAGCCTATAGGAAGTGCTAGCAGAACCAAAGTGGCAATTGCTTTTCCCTGCCAGTTTAGGGCTGAATTTCCTGCCCGTCCCAAGCAAATATTCGACCCGTTTGTGCGGGCGCTAGTTCGGCCAATACCGATAACAGGGCTGCCGCCGCCGTATCCGGCTCAAAAATCTCATTCTTGGTATAGCGCTGCAAGAAGGGTTCGGACATGGCGCTGCGGACCGTACCAGGGTGCAGACCGACGCAAATCACCTGTGGCCGGCGGGCGGCCAGTTCAATCGAAGCGGTGCGGATCAATTGGTTTAAGGCCGCTTTTGACGCACGATAGCTGTACCAACCTCCGGTCTTATTGTCGCTGATTGAACCCACACGGGCTGAGAGGGCGGCCATGATGGCGCGCCGGTCACGCGCCAGCAAAGGCGAAAAGTGCTTTAATACCAGTGCTGGCCCAATCATATTGATGCGGAACAAGCGGGCCATGGTTTCAGGATCCAGCTCTCTCAAGCCCTTTTCCGGGCGAATAGGCTCGCCCTCATGCAGGATGCCAATCGTATTGATGATCAGATCTATCCCGCCCTCAAGCTGGCAGGCGGCTGCCGCCGTTCTCAAGCTATCCTCATCCTCAAGATCCATCGCGATACTCGTCACGCGGGGATCGGCATTTTCTATCGGCTTGCGACTGAGTGCAAACAGCCGCTTTGTGCCGGATGCTGTCAGCAGTATACGGATTAATGCGCTTCCGATTGCGCCGCTGGCACCAAGGATGATGATGTTCTGAAAGCCTGTCTGCGTCATGATGGGTAATACGCAATTTTGGACGACTTGGACCTTGGTTTGATGGCCAATGCGCGGGCCTTAGGCAGCTCCGCCCAGCAAGGCCTCGACTTGATCCCGGCTCGGCATCGAAGTTTGCGCGCCAGCTGTTAAGGTAGCTGCCGCGCCTGCTGCACAGGCATAGGTCAAGGCTTTGGCGACCGAGCCTTCGGATAAGAAGGCGACCATAAAGGCCCCCACAAACGTGTCGCCAGCACCAGTCGTATCCACAGGCACAACGGCAGGCGAGGCGCTGCGCGCAATCTCTTTGCCGCCTTGGAGGGCCACAGCCCCTGCCGCCCCCAAGGTCTGGATGATCAGGGCCTTTGAGCCATTGAGTTGATCGCCATAGAAGGCGGCCTCGGTTTCATTCACGACCAGAATGTCTGCCCGGTCTAAAATCCTCTGGGGCAGGGCCTGGGCCGGAGCCAGATTGATGCACAAAAGACCTGTGACTGTGTCGGCGAGATAGGCGATGGTCTCGATGGGTAGCTCGAGCTGGCACAAGGTCGCATCAAAGTCGCCGGACAGGTCTGGTAAAGTACTGGCCGAAACGCGTGCATTGGCACCCGGTGCCACAACGATCTGGTTTTCGCCTTTGGCGTCCACCGCGATCAACGCGACCCCAGTCGCCACGTCGCTCAAGATGGTCACGCCTTGTAGATCGACCTGATTTGACTTGAGGAGCGCCAAAGCCTGCTCGCTCGCTCCATCCTTGCCAACGCAGCCAAACATGGAAACCTCCGCCCCCAGTTTTCGCGCAGCTAACGCTTGGTTTGCGCCTTTCCCACCCGGATAATGCGCCAAGACGCCGCCGCTGACGGTCTCGCCGGGTCTGGGCAACGCATGGACGCGCGCGACAATATCGAGATTGATGGAGCCGATGACGCGGATGCGGGGTGGGCTTTTCATGCCAAATACCTCAGCAGCAAGGATAAGACAGCCTCGGCATCGGCTTTTGAAACCCAGTTCGCATTAAACGCCCCCGCGACCGTTTCGCGGAATTCAACTGCCGTATGGCCGCGGGTCAATTGGCTGTCGGTTTCCACGTCAATCCGACAAGGCCGCAGCTGAAAGGCTTCTGGTGCCAACAGATAGGCAATCACGCACGGATCATGCAGGGGCGCGCCTGTGGCCGGTTGATCGGGCTCCGCCGTATCCATGAGATTGGCTGGCAGAGCGTTCGAGAAAGCCAGCATCTCTGCCGCCAGTTTCGCGATGGGCGTGCCCAAAGCCGTGATCGCGTCTACCCAAGCCCGTGTGCCACGGACTTGGTGGGTCGCATCGAGGCCAAAGATGATAAGATTGCATCCGCTCTTGAAAACAATGTCGGCGGCCTCTGGGTCTGCATAAATATTATACTCCGCCGAAGCGGTGATATTGCCGCCTTCGCGCCTCGCGCCGCCCATAAGGACGATTTGTTGAAGGCGCCGCGCCGTTTCCGGGGCTGATTGGATCAAGGCCGCGATATTCGTCATTGGGCCAGTCACGGCGAGACGAATTGTGTTGGCAGGGGCCGAATTGATCGTCTGTATAAGGAAGTTAATGGCATCGCTTGAGGCTGGGCCGAGAAGGGGCTCTATGCTTGGATAATGACCTAGGCCCTCTGGCCCATGAAAGTCATCGGCTAAGATCGGCGCGCGGACAAGCGGCTTCGCCAAGCCAGCATGGACCGGCACGTCCTGGCGACCCGCTACCTCTCGGATCAGGCAGGCGTTGCGTGTGGTTTTGGCCAAGGCGACATTCCCTGCCGTGGTTGTTATGCCCAACAGATGGAGGCGGTCGCGTGCACCAAAGGCGAGTGCTAAAGCGACCGCGTCGTCTACGCCGGGGTCACAGTCGAGAATAAGGGGGATAAGGCTCATACCGTGCGTGCAGCCTTATCCTTGTCATTGCTGGCTTTGATCATGGATCGCACAGCTTCCCATTGCGCATCATCCCAAGCGCGCAGGCCTGAGAAGTTTCCGCCCGTGGCTTGATAGGCCGCCCCATCAATCGCAATCGTCTGACCATTCACATAATGCGCACCCTTGGCCATCAGGAACACGGCGAGATTGGCGAGCTCGGTCATTTCCCCAACCCGGCCCATGGGGTTTGCCGAACGCTCGGCACTTTCCATGCTGGCACCTGGCGACAAACGATCTGTCATGCCCTTGGTCGGGAAGGGGCCTGGCGCGATATTGTTGAAGCGGATGCCATAGCGGCCCCATTCCACGGCGAGCGATTCTGCCATAGCGCGAACGCCGGATTTCGACATAGCCGACGGGACGGTGAAGGCTGAGCCATTCCACACCCAAGTCGTCAGAATATTGATCACATTGCCCTTCTTGCCTTCGGCAATCCAACGCTTGCCAATGTCGAGCGTCATATAAAACGTGCCACGGAAGACGATATTGGCGATGGCATCAAAGGCGCGTGGCGAGAGATCTTCCGTCTTGGAGATAAAATTGCCCGCCGCGTTATTAACGAGGCCGGTTAGCGCGCCGCCATCTGCCCAGATCAAATCAATGGTTTCGCGGATGGCTTCGGCGTTGCGGATGTCGCAGGGCAAAGCGACGATTTTGCCACCATGGCGTCCCATCAGCTCGTCGCGCGTCTCTTCAAGGACTGCGCCGCGGCGGCCCAGAATATAGACGGTCGCGCCAAGGGCGAGGAAGGCTTCGGCCATTTCTTTGCCGAGCCCGGTGCCGCCGCCGGTTACAAGTATACGCTCACCCGACATCAAGCCGGTCCGAAACATCAGTTTCTCAACATCCATTGGCGCTGCGCTCCCCTGTTTTGACTATGATTAGGGAGAGCATATTGCATTTATCGGCCTTGGGAAGGCGTGCACCCTCGGGTCGCAGCAAAAGATGCTGTTAGTCCAGAGCAACTAGCCCATCAGGAAGGTGAGTGGGTCTTGCAGCCGGGCGCGCCATGACGTTTCATTGTGGTCCGCACCCACATAGACCCGGCTTTCAAAGTCCTTGCCCTGCTGCCAACCCAGGTCCTTAAAGACTTGGTCCATGGCCAGCTGATAGGGCTGGTAGAAGCTATCGAGATTGATCGTGCCATGATCCATCCAGATTTTGTTTTGACCCGCTTTTGGCAATTTGCGCTTGAGGTAAGTGGCAAAGGCTTGGATCATTGCCGGGGTTTCAAGGTCTGGCTTGCTATAGCTCTCCGCGGCACTCAATAGGGTCCAATGGGTCGACAGACAGCCCGCGCCGCCAAACACTTTTGGATATTCACAAATGCCGTAGAGCGAAATCAGCCCGCCCATGCTGGACCCCATGATGAAGGTGGAGGCTTTGCCCGGCTTGGTGCGGTAATCGCGATCAATCATTGGCTTTAGTTCTTCAACCAAGAAACGCAGATAGCCATCGCTGAGGGCGGGCCCCTCGTGCTCCGCAGCCGTCCGTGCACGAAGCTTGTCGTCCATCGCAGCCTCGACGCCAGCGGGGGAGAAGTCTTGGCGGCGGGTCGAGGTGTTCCACACCCCGACCACAATCGCATCACTGCCCGCAACGGCGCGTTGGCGGGCCTCCATCGCCAGATCAACGCGCCAAGATTGCCCGCCATAAGCATGGCTTGCGCCGAAAATATTCTGACCGTCATGCATGTAGAGAACGGGGTAGCGACGATTGGACTTACCATAATCTGCTGGCAGCCAGACGCTTACATTGCGCGCGGCGGTATAGCGGCTGGGCATTGCTTCGTATCGGATGATCATCGCCTCGCTGGCGTCGGATGTATTCGCGATGAGGGCAGAAGCCATAAGTCCACCTGTGGCAGCAATAAGTGTTCGACGATCCATGGTTTCATCCTTTAGTCAGTCTGGCGCACCCAGATTTGTAGGGTTTGAGCGGGGCTATCGAGGGTAAGACTTTGGCCGCCGACGAGTTTGGCATCCTTGCCACGAACACCTTTGACGTGGTCGATCTTTTGCCCGTCGGCGATCTTTTGCCAGCGCCCTTCGGGCAATTGGACCGATGCGAAGGTGGCAGGCTTGGCTCCGATATTGGTCAAGACCAAAACCTTCTGGTCAATCACATAGCCCAACAGGTTCGGGTCATCTGGCGTGAGCCATTGAATATAGTCTGGCGCTGGGGCCTTGGCGGTGCGGAAAACACGGCCTATTTCGCTATTGCGGAAGGCAATCAGCCCGCGCCACCATTGGTTCATGGCGACAAAATCATTTGGCGCACCAGATTTCTTAGACCGGTCAAGATCAGACCACACAAATTCATTCGGTGTACGGACGTTGTACGTGTCTTGACGACCTTTGAAGTAGATCGGGCCAGTTGCGGTTTGGCGGATGATTTCCTCAGTGCCCACCATACCCTTCGAGCGCAGCATTTCAGACCCACCGTGAAGAACAATGGGTCCAAGGCTGGTCAGCAGCAGGCCTGCCGCCACGCGGTAGGGGCCTTCTTCAACACCCTCTAGGCCGTTCCAATCCTTGACGGCAAAGCGGTCGGCCAAAGTCCAATTGTCGTGGATATCGGCGTAATTGATGCCACGATTGGTCGATTGGGCTTCTTCCTTCCAGCCATTGGCGATGGCCAGCATGGCTTGGCTGCGTTGGCTGGCATTGCCACCGGCATAGCCCCGATCTGTCGCTTTATCCTGCAAGCGGAAGGGGGAGCCGACCAAGGCATTGCGTGTATCATCTTGGAAGAAGGTGATCGGCGCGTCTTCCTTATACCAGTCCCAATCGGGGTTCGCGCGCACGATTGGGTCCGAGACATCGATCCAAGGTTCGCCATATATGATAACATCATCGCCGACGGCCTTACGCAGCGCGATCAGGGTCTGCTCATCGATCTGACCTGCCAAGTCGATGCGGAACCCATCAATGCCAAATTCGTCAATGAGGGACTTGGCCTGGTCGATGATCCAGCGCTGGGTCATCGGACGATCTTCGGTCTTCACCTCATTGCCAAAGACACCAATATGCTGACCTGAATCACTGGTGCGGTAATAATAGTCGCGGTCCAGCACGTTGAAATTGAACAGCATGTTGCGGCCGTCCATATTTTCGCCCGTGTGGTTTGGAACGATGTCGATGATGACGGCAATGCCACGATCATGGAAGGCTTGAACCAGATCGCGGAATTGCTCACGCTCCGCGCCAAATTCTGTGCCCTTTTTCCGATAGGTGTTTTCAATCGCAAAGGCGTGGGTCGTGCGATAGCCCCACTCATAGCTGAGGTCGGCGACACCAAGGCGCTTCATTTCAGGATCATTGCCAAAAGCGGCCTGCCATTCAGGTTTTGGGTAGTGCAGGAATTCCTGCATCGGCAGCAAATGGACGACATTCACGCCCAAATCGACAATATGGTCAAAGCCGATTTTCTGGCCGGTCTTGCTGCGCAGGCCCGGAATTGTGAAGGCTGGGATGGTGCCTTTCAGATCGTCGGCAACTGGCAATTGCCGGGTGAAGTCCTCAATATGGACTTCATAGGCCACCACATCTTCCATCTTCGGGCGACCCTTGGCGAGAGGAGTTGCCGGTGTTGTCTTCGCCATCACCCGGCTTTTGCCGTAGGATTCCGCATTAGATCTGGCATAGGGGTCTGAGATATGAACCGGATTGGTCTCATAGAAGTATCGGCCGGGCCCGGGCTTTCCATGCACAGTGAAATCATAAAAGCTGCCCGCCAAATTGCCCTCTAATGTTGCTTCCCAGACACCAGATTCATCGCGCACCATATCAATAACGCGCTTTGCCGCTTCGGGCTTGGCATCAGCCTGATCATAAAGATAGAGGCGGACTTTCTCAGCGCGCGGCGAAAAGACGGCAAAATTGGTGGTTTTGCCATCAGATGCGATATTGGCCCCGAGGGGCTTGGGCGAATAAAGCGTGCGGAACCACGCATCTGGGCGCACGCGGGCACTGATGCCCTTTGTCTTCAACTCCAAACGGTAGGACGCGCGGATATCAATCGGCTGGGCCGGAACAAGAAGAGCCGTCTTAAGATCGTTCGGCAAAATCGAAGCGATAGCCACTTCTTGATTGGCTTGGTCGAGCAAGCGCCAGTCGGCGGGATTAAAGGTGCGCTCGGCCCCTTCGAGGTGCAACCAAATGGCCGATGGTCCCGCAAGTTCGGCCCGCAGGCTAAGCTTTTGTGCTTCTTGGCTCAATGCGGGCGCGCCGACACTTGCTAAGAGACTGCCCAGACCGATCCAAAGACTTTTATTGAGAGACTGGCCAGACATGCGAGCGATCCTTCTTGGGCTAAAATCAAACGTTAAACAGATGGTCGGCTTAGGCAGCCGGTGCCCGGCAATTACGGGCGATGAAGTCTTCATGGCTGGGCATATGCTCAACCGCTTTGGTGATGATGGTTGAAACATTGACCAAGAAACCGTCGAGGTCTTCGTCGGATAGGTCGCGCGCAAGGGCGTGATAGCTCTCAGGCCGAATGCCTTGGCCGAGCAGCACTTGCAGCCAGCTGGGCTCGGCGAATAAATCATTGGCGCGCCGCTCAATCCGTCCGGTTTTACGGAATAGCTCAATCTTGTGGCTCAGGCTGTCGGGGATGGCCATGTTCTGACAATGGAGCCAGAAGGGGGAGTCGGTGCGCGCGTTGGCGTGATAATGCAGGATCAAGAAGTCGCGGATCAGCGCATATTCCTCAATCGCTTGCTGGTTATATTCATCGCTCAAGACCGTATCACAGGCCTTGGTTGGGAAGAGATTGATCAGGCGGCTGACAGCTGACTGGATCAGATGGATGGAGGTTGATTCCAACGGCTCCATAAAACCGCTCGCAAGCCCAACAGCGATACAATTCTTATTCCACAGCTTCTTGCGTCGCCCGGTGACGAACTTCAGCGGCCTTGGATCGGCCAGTGGCTTGCCGTCGAGATTGGACATCAAGACGCGTTCGGCTTCTTCATCGCTGGTAAAGGCGCTGCAATAGACATGGCCATTGCCGATGCGGTGTTGCAGCGGAATGCGCCATTGCCAGCCGGCATGACGGGCGGTTGCGCGTGTATAAGGTGTCAAAGGTTGAACGGACTCACAGGGCACGGCGAGCGCCCGGTCACACGGCAGGAAGTTTGACCAGTCCTCATAGCCAGTCTGCAGGGCGCCTTCGATCAAGAGGCCGCGAAAGCCAGAGCAATCAATGAAAAGGTCGCCTGAGACGACTTCGCCGCTTTCCAGCGTTACCGATTGAATGAAGCCCGAGAGGCTATCGAGTTCAACCGAACGAACCTTGCCCTCAGTCCGCTTCACCCCATGATATTCAGAAAAGCCGCGCAAATAGCGGGCATAAAGGCCCGCATCAAATTGAAATGCCCAAGTCGGGCCGGGAAGGGGGGAGGCCCCTAAACGTTCGAGCCGATCAAACTTGTTGGCATAAGCGGCTTTGGTTGCCGCCGAATAATCCCAAAGCGAGGTTTCTTTGCCGGCTAGGTTCTGCCGCATCCAGTATTGATGGAAGGGAACAAAACCCAGGTTGCGCCCAATCCCGCCAAAGGCATGCATATAGCGCTCACCCTGACGATGCCAATTGACGAACTCAATGCCGAGTTTGAACGTGCCATTGGTCTTGGCGACGAAATCATTCTCATCAATGCCAAGGATTGAATTGAAGATATTGATTTGGGGGATCGTGGCTTCGCCCACGCCAACGGTGCCGATCTCTTCGCTCTCAATCAGACGGATGCTCACGCGCGGGCCCAAGACCTTTGACAAAGCGCTCGCCGTCATCCAGCCCGCGGTGCCACCGCCCACAATCACAATCTTCTCAACAGCCTGAGGTTCCAAACCAGTTCTCCTCGCCACACCAACACGTGCCTGACATAGGCCGTGGGCAGGGGCAAATCACAACATAGAAAACCCCCGCCAGCGCAGGCCGACGGGGGTCATAATGTTACCGATCTTTCAAGATCAGAACTTGTAGTTCACACCAACCAAGAAGGTGCGACCATATTCTTGGTAGTCCTTCACGCGACGCGAATCGCCGTCAACCAACGTGGTGAATGGCTCGTCGGTCATGTTGTTCACTTGGAACAGAACCGACAGATTGTTCAAAGGACCGGATTGGAAGGTGTAACCAATCTGACCATCCAGAACCGATTCAGCTTGAATGCTGCGCGTTTCGAGACCAGCGCCGAAAGCAACAACCGAGCCAGTGAAGTCTGAACGATAGCGGTTGCTCAAGCGAGCTTGGAACCCGTAACGCTCGTAATAGACCGACGTGTTGAAGATCTTCTCAGACAGACCTGGAACCTTGGTTGCAGGCTGACCGGCGATTGGCTTCACGCTGCTGTCATTATAGGTCGCGCTGAAGTTAGCACCAAAGCCTTCGAGAGCTGGCACGAACTGATCGAATGGGAACGAAGCCGTGAATTCGAGACCACGGATGAAACCACCCTTCACATTACCAGGCGAGCTGGCGATACCGACGTTGGTTGGGCTTGCAGGCGCGCCGGTTGGTACAACCAAACCAGTTGCATCAAATGGACGCTCAACGTTATCGACGATCCAAGATTCCAAGTTCTTGTAGAAGCCAGCCACTGCGAAGTAGGCACGGCGACCGAAGTACTTTTCATAGCTGACGTCCACAGCCTGAGCCAAGATCGGCTGCAGCAATGGGTTGCCCGAGTTTTGGAACCAACGCGTGCCGCGGTTTGGAACGATCGAGCTGTCATAGCTGTAGCTAAACGCCGCATTCATCTGGTCCATACGTGGACGCGACAGCGTGCGTGCCAAAGCGACGCGAACCTTAGCATCGTTGTCGAGCGCGAAGGCCAAGTTCATGCTGGGCAGAACTTCCGTGTAATCCGTGCCTTCAGTCTTGGAGACCAAAGTAGCGGTTGAGTTGCTGCGACCGCGAGCGGTTGAGCTTTGATCGGTGTTCACGACTTGAACGCCGAAATCACCGGTCAGTGCAACGCCACCGACTTCAGTATCGATATTGAACTTCGCAAACGCGGTCAGGATGGTTTCTTCAACCAACCAGCTCTTGATGGCGACGTCTGCAGCGGTGTTTGGACGCAGCGAGTAGATGGTGCCCAAGAAGCCACGTGGATCATAGCTGACCACATTGCCCAAGCCCAACCACGACAGATTGGTTTGGCCGACGCGAGCCGAAGTCGGGATGGCAACGCTGTTTGCGCCACCAGCCAGATCCAAGAACCATTCATTCACGGTCTTTTCTTTGCTGCGATCCGAATAGCCCAGACCATAATCAACCGACTTGATGGCCTTGTCGCCGCTGAACTCATGCTTTGCAGCAATCTTCAGGGTGTTGAGCTCGTCAACCGTACCTGGTGCCTTGTAATAACCAGCTTGGCCCCAGCCACCTGGATCGGTCAGGCTGATGGTGTTGTAGTCGCCATAGTTCAGAGTTGGCTTGAACACCAAGCGGCCTGCTTCAGCGGTAGCGAAGGCGAGGTTGTCGGTTGCGCCTGCCGAACCACGACCCGTACCGGAGTAGGATTCGATGTCGGTGTCGGTGCGGTCACCCTTCGACCAGCTCAGGTCAAATACGACTGAGTCTTTCGGGCTCATCTGCCACTCGACCTTACCGGCCAAAGCAGCGAGTTCAGCTTCGCGAGCGCGGACATCGTTACGGATGATGCCTTTTACGCCATTGAACTGGCCGGACGTCGTGATGCCGTTGGTGACAACTGCGCCTGGCTGCAATTGTGCACCCGACCACCAAAGTGGCAGCTCGATGCCGCGCAGGATCTGCTCGTCATTGAACTTCGAGTAGTAGCCGTCCAACGACAGGGTCAGGGTTTCAGATGGTTGGAACTCGATCACGCCCATATAGCCATCGCGGGTGATGTTACCCGACAAGGCGTAAGGCTTCACACCGCCAATGATGAAGTTCGCGCCATTGGTAGGATAGCCCCAAGCTTCATAGCGGTTGGACTGATAGGGCGATTCCATGTGGGCATAGCCCAAAGCAACGCCAAGCTTACCGTCCATGAATTGGTCGATATAGGCGAGCGAAACGCGGTTGCCGGTGTCTGACGTACCAGCGTTCAGAGCGCCAGCATCGTTTTGCTCATAGCGCGCACCAACTGCGAATTGGCGACGGCCAAACTTCAGTGGGCGAATGGTTTGAAGGTCAACCGTACCGGCGACACCTTGAGCCAACAGGGTTGCGGTTGGGGTTTTGTAGACGGCTGCACCGCCCAACAATTCCGATGGATATTGGTCGAATTCAACACCGCGGTTGTCGCCAACCGAGACTTGCTCGCGGCCGTTCAACAGGGTGGTGGTGTAGTCGGGGCCAAGGCCGCGAACCGACAATTGCGAAGCGCGACCGTCGATCCGTTGCGCAGCCACACCTGGCAAACGTGCCAAGGATTCTGCGATGGAGACGTCTGGCAGCTTGCCGATGTCTTCAGCCGAGACGACTTCGGCGATGACGCCCAAAGTTTTCTTGGCGTTGATGGAGTTTTCAATACCGCGACGGATACCGACGACCACGATGGTCTCGACGTCTTTGTCCGATGCTTCAGTGGTGGAAGCCGCTTGTGCGTGGGCTGTCCCGCTCATAGCTGCCAACAGGGCAACCGAAGACACTGCACCAGCCAACAAGCGAGCGCGCGACACGCCGAGGCGTGATTCTGTGTGTATATTCATCGCGGTTCCTCCCAAATAAGCCGATCCGACCGCAACGGACCCGCTTGTGATTCCCTTCAGAACACGCCGGTTATCAGCCAATTCGCGGGCCGCCCGACGATATTCCGCTCCTAAAACTGACCCAAGAGACTTGAATCAGCATCCAAAATACGTCCAGCAATCATTTATTTGTGAACGTGTAGGAAAGCTACATGACAAAATCACAACGATTGTGCAATGGGAAAGTGGCTGCGAATGCAGGTAAATGCGACAAAGTTGTCAAACTGGTGCAGCGTTGCAACAACACGGACTCGTCATCTTCACTGTTGTGGTTATATCGGAACATGAGATGAGGTCGGGGGGCATTATGCAGGGTCAGAGCCAAAAGCTTGAGCACTTGGTGATTGTTGGTGGCGGGTCTGCCGGCTGGATGGCGGCGTCGGCCATTGCCAATGCAGCGGGGCGAGGCTGTGCCATCACTCTGATAGAATCCGATGAAATCGGCACCGTTGGCGTGGGTGAAGCGACCATTCCACCGATCAAAGTCTTTAATCGCTCGCTCGGCCTCGACGAGAAGGACTTCGTCGTTCGCACACAAGGCACGTTTAAGCTGGGCATTGAATTTGTGAATTGGGGCCGCCAAGGCCACCGCTATTTCCATCCCTTTGGAACCTATGGGGCCGACTTTGATATGGTGCCGCTGCACCAATATTATCTGCGCGCGCGCCAGACGGGCCGCGACCCTGGTTCGCTCGATGAATTCACCATGGCTTGGCAAGTCGCCAAGCGCGGCCGTTTTGCACCGCCAACCCAAGACCCGCGCCTGATCCAATCAACCTTTGACTATGCCTATCATTTTGATGCCGGGCTTTATGCGCAATTCCTGCGATCCTATAGCGAGGCACGCGGGGTCGTCCGGATGGAAGGCAAGATCGCGGATGTGGGCTTGGGTGGCGAAGATGGACGCATCACCCATGTGACGCTGGAAGATGGCCGCAAGGTTGAAGGCGATTTCTTTATCGACTGCTCTGGCTTCCGTGGCCTGTTGATCGAAGGCGCGCTCAAAGCAGGATATGAGGATTGGAGCCATTGGCTGCCGTGTGATCGGGCGATGGCTGTGCCGTGCGAACATGGTGGCGAGTTCACGCCCTATACCCGCTCGACCGCGCGCGAGGCTGGTTGGCAATGGCGCATTCCGCTGCAGCATCGCATTGGCAATGGCTATGTCTATTCCAGCGGCTTTATTTCCGATGAGGAGGTGGAGCGGACTTTACTCGCCAATTTGGACGGTAAGGCCTTGGCCGACCCGCGGCCTTTGCGCTTTACAACGGGCAAACGGAAGAAGATCTGGCACAAGAATTGTGTCGCGATTGGTCTGGCCGCTGGCTTTATGGAGCCGCTGGAATCAACCAGCCTGCATCTCATTCAAACTGGCATCACCCGTTTCCTCGCGCTCTTTCCTGATAAGACGGTCGATCCTGTTTTGGAAACAGAGTTCAATCGCCTGAGCACCTATGAGTGGGAGCGGATTCGCGATTTCCTCATCCTGCATTATTGCGCGACAGAGCGGGATGATACCGAACTGTGGCGCTATTGCGCGTCCATGAGCTTGCCAGATACTTTGACTTACAAGATGGCACACTTCCGCAAATACGGCCGCATGGTGTCAGATGGGCCAGAGCTCTTCCTCAATCCAAGTTGGTTGGCGGTTTATCTGGGTCAATTTGTGGAACCAACGGGCTATGACCCCTTGGTGGATACCCGCACCCATGTCGAAGCCGATCGTCACTTGGCCAGCTTAAAGACACTGATGGCGCAAACGGCTGAGACTTTCCCAACCCACCGCGACTTCATCAACCAAACCTGTCGGGCTGGCTAGATTTTAGCTGACCATGCGCAGGCGTGGGCCTTCTTCGCTGGCTTTGACGACTTCGGCGCTGGCCTTCGGTTTGCCGAACAGATTGCCTTGAGCGTGGCCGATGTCGAGTTCCAAGATTTCGACAATGGTGCGTTCGGTCTCGACGCGGTCGGCAATCAGCTCAACCCCATAGCGAGAGAAGAGGGCAGAGACGTCAGCGGGTTCAAACTGGCGATTGAGGCCAGTTACAGGGACAGCTTTGGCTTCCACCAATTGCTGCACCAATTTATCGCCAGCAATCTTCACATAGCGCACGCCCATACGTTCCAGTTTACGCAAGTCGAGGTCGAGGGTCTCGCAACGGTCAATCGAGAAGCGGAAGCCCAGATCGAACAGGCGACCCATATTGCGCTCGGCGGCCATCGGGATTTTCTCAAACGAGTCGCGGGTCAACTCAAAAATGATTGAGCCTGCCAAATCCTTGTTATCGCGCAGGAAGGCAATGAATTGCGGGAAGAAGGTCTCGTCTCCCAGGCTTGTCGTCGAGATATTGCAGAACAACCCAATGCGCCGATCCTGCTTCAAGAGGCGACGGGCGATCTGAACGCAACGCAGCAAAAGGAGATTGTCGATCTCGCCAACCAGACCGGAAGGCTCTGCTACGCGCAGGAATTCGCTTGGCAAAATGACCGCGCCAGAAGGATCGCGCAGGCGGGTGAAGCCTTCATAATAGACGGTTTTGCGCTGGGGCAGCGCAACGATGGGCTGCAGATGCAGCTCAATCCGGTTTTCTTCCAAGGCTGAGCGAACAGCCGCCAAGAGATTTTGATCGGACCGGCGTGGTGTTAGCTTTTGGCCTTCGACGGCGGAAGCCTCGCGACGACGCTCATTCTTCTGCACATAGGTCGTCAGGAGCATGGCGATTTCGCGCACTTCGCGCGCTAAAGCGGCTTCGCGGGACGCGGCATCTTCTGCCACCGTGGTTTTCAGGGTTTCAATCTCTTGATGGGTTGCAACATGCATGTCCTTCAAGGATTGGAATTCATTGTCGATCCGGGTCTTTTCGGAGCGGGCGAGCTTTGCTTCGCGCGGCGTGAAAGCCAGATGGAACAAGCCGCACGCAACGCCCAATAATCCGCCCATACAAACAGAGACCGCTAGGCTGACTTCTTGGATATAGAAGGCAAACGCTCCCAATCCGATGGCGGCGACACAATAGACCAAAAAGAGGATAAAATTGGCGGCGGCTAGCACGGGCTTCTCCCGATCATGCAAGGAATCTTCACCCGCAAATCATGGAGGCTGAACTGGTTAACGTTTGGTTTACCATCGTGAAACGTGCGACAAATTTCAGTCGGATTTTCCATCGTCTTTGGCTTTGGCCGATGCGGTCAGGTCGCGGCCAAAATTGGTGATGGCGGTATCTTGCCCGGCCTCAATGACCTCGCGACGCATGGCACGTGCCCGTTCAAAGGTTGAGAACAACGTATCGCCATCGCCCCAGCGTATGGCCCGGCGCAAAGCGGTTAAATCCTCTGAGAACCGCCCAAGGAGATCGAGGACAGCATCCTTGTTCAATAAGAACACATCCCGCCACATGGTCGGGTCTGAAGCCGCGATGCGGGTGAAGTCTCGGAACCCCCCGGCGGAATATTTAACGACTTCGCTATCGGTCACCGCTTCCACATCTTGGGCGGTTGCCACCACGCAAAAGGCGATCAAATGCGGCAAATGACTGGTCATGGCGAGGACTTGGTCATGACGGACTGGGTCCATACAATCGACTTTGGCACCCATGGCTTCCCAGAAATGGGTTAGCCGCTCAACCGCGTCTTGATAGGCGGGGCGGGGGTCAGCGAGCGGGGTAAGAATGGCCCAGCGGCCCTCGAACAAGGTGGCAAAGCCCGCGTCGGGGCCAGACTTTTCAACCCCTGCAATCGGGTGGCCGGGGATTAAGAAGCAGCTTTCCGGCAAAACCGGTTGGAGTTGCTGGACAATGGCCTCTTTGACAGAGCCAACGTCGGTTACAATAGCACCGGCTTGGATATGGCCCCCAATTTGCGCCCCAATGGCCCCCATCGTGGCGGGTGGCGTGCATAGGATGATCAAGTCTGCGCCAGAAACGGCAGCTTCGACTGTCTCAGCCACATCGCCAAGCCCTAATTCCTGCACGCGGCTGCGCACGGCCGGGTTCAGGTCATAAAGCACAATGCGCGAAGCCAGTTTGTTCGCCTTGGCGGCAGCCGCTAGCGACGAGCCGATGAGTCCGACCCCAATGATGGCTAAGGTGTCAAAATGGCGGGCCGATTCCGACATCAGGATGCCATGAACTCTTTAAGCGCGGTGACGGTGAGGCGATTTGGCTCTTCCAAGCCAATTGAAATGCGCAAATAGGCGTCTAAGCCATAGGCACGGACCGCGCGCACAATGACGCCGCGCGACCGTAAATAAGCATCGGCGGCTTCCGACGTCTTTCCAGCATCGCTCGGGAATTTCACCAGAATGAAATTACCTACACTTGGGGTCACTTCGAGGCCCAAAGCACGGATTTCCTGGGTCAAGAAGGCCAGCCAATGGGCATTAAAGGCGACGCTTTGGTTGGCAAAATCTTGGTCGAGCATGGCGGCCTCAGCCGCTGCAAGCCCTGGCGCGCTGATATTGAACGGTCCACGAACGCGGTTGAGCGCATCAATCACGACCTGCGGGCCATAGCACCAACCGACGCGGGCAGCAGCGAGGCCGTGGATTTTGGAGAAGGTGCGCGTCATCAGCACATTGCCAGCTTCCCCAGCCAGTTCGAGACCCGACGAATAATCATTGGTCTGCACATATTCGCTATAGGCCGCATCGAGAACCAAGAGCACATTTTCGGGCAGGCCTGCATGCAGGCGCTTGATTTCCGAATAAGGCAAATAGGTGCCTGTCGGATTATTCGGATTGGCCAAGAAGACAATTTTGGTTTTGGGCGTCACACAGGCCAAAAGTGCATCAACATCAGCGGTCAAATTGGTCTCGGGGGCCGAGACACAAATGGCACCGGCTTGCTGTGCGGTTAGTCGATAAACCAAGAAGCCGTGCGCGGACTGCACAATCTCATCGCCCTGATCGAGGAAGGCGCGACCCAAGAGCTGGAAAATCTCATCAGAGCCATTGCCACACATGATGCGGCCGGCATCGAGGCCATAACGACCAGCAATCGCGGCGCGTAGGCCATGATGGTCGCCGTCCGGATAAGTGGCTAAATCTTCCGCAGCAGCTTGATAAGCGCGCTTAGCCGCTGGGCTGCAGCCCAAAGGGTTTTCGTTGGACGACAACTTCCAAGGATTTTCAATCCCCGGAATCTTTGCTTCGCCGCCTTTGTAAGGGACGATGTCGAGAATTCCGGGTAGGGGTACGACTGACATTCTCTTAGCCTTTATCAGGTGATCTTCTGCTGCGTGGGCATGACCTTCCGACCCGTTTTGGTCAAGGGGGCATTGTGTGCAGTTTTCTTTGCCCGGAGTGTCCCATTTTAAGTCACCCTTTACATCCTGCGTGTAGAAGGAGCGGTGAACAGACGCAGAAGCATCAAATCTCGGTTTGAGTTTTAGGCGTCATGACCGGGAAAACCCGGCAACAAAGAATTTGGTGGGTATAATGAGTAAGACCGTCCTAATCGTTGATGACGATCCGTCGCAGCGTCGCCTGTTGCAGGGGGCTGTTGAGCGTCAAGGCTTTGCAACTCGGACTGCCGAAGATGGCGCACAAGCCATTGCGCAAGCCATGGACCCAGCCGTTGACGTCGTCCTCTTGGACCTGATCATGCCGGGTGTTTCCGGCATGGAGGCGCTCGCCGCCATTCGCGCCAAACGCGATGATTTGCCCGTTGTCGTTCTGACCGCTTCCGGCGGCATCGACACGGTCGTGAAGGCCATGCAGGCTGGTGCAACGGACTTCTTCGTCAAGCCCGCCAGCCCAGAGCGTGTGATGGTGTCCATCCGCAACGCTTTAAAAGTTGGCGAATTGTCGGGTGAAGTGAAGCGCCTGAAGAAAAAGGCCTCTGGCACCTTCACCTTTGGTGATATGGTTGCTGGCGCTGCGGCGATGCGCCAAGTGATCCGGCTGGGTCAACGCGCCGCCACGTCCAACATCCCAGTCCTGATCCTGGGCGAGAGCGGTGTCGGTAAAGAAGTGATCGCGCGCGCCATTCATGGCGAGAGTGAGCGCTCGGGCCGCCCCATCATTGCGGTTAACTGCGGCGCGATCCCCGAAAACCTCGTTGAGAGCATTTTGTTCGGCCACGAAAAAGGTGCCTTTACCGGTGCCCATGATCGTCACTTGGGTAAATTCCAAGAAGCCGATGGCGGCACGCTCTTCCTCGACGAAGTCGGCGAACTGCCGCTCGACATACAGGTTAAGTTGCTCCGCGCCTTGCAAGAGAGCGAAGTGGATCCCGTGGGTTCCAAGCGCCCGGTTAAAGTCGATGTGCGCATTATTGCGGCGACCAATAAGGATTTGGCCAAGCTGGTTGCCGAAGGTCGTTTCCGCGAGGACCTCTATTACCGCTTAAACGTTTTCCCAATTGATGCCCCGCCACTGCGCGAGCGCATGGAAGACATTCCAGCGCTGATCAAGCATTTTGTGACCCGTATCAATGCCGAAGAAGGCAAGCGGGTTCTGGGCGCGACGCCACAAGCGATGGCCATGCTGCAAGGCTTTGATTGGCCCGGCAATGTGCGCCAGCTTGAAAACACGGTATTCCGGGCTGTGGTCCTGTGCGATGGCGATTTCCTCCAGCCAGAGGACTTCCCCCATATTCAAGCGGCCTTACCGCACTTTGTTGCCGATGCCCCGTCTGTCGACATGGAAGTTGCGGCACCTCAAGCTTCGCCCCCGATGTCCGGGTCCATTGAATTACCCGCTTTGCCCGCCAATAGTGACCTTTTGGCTGCGGCGATTGAAGCAGGCAATGGCATCGCGATCTTTGACCCGGCAGGTCATTTGCGCACGTTAGAGCAGATTGAACGCGACCTCATTGAGTATGCGATTGATCTCTATGCCGGGCACATGACCGAAGTTGCCCGCCGCTTGGGTATCGGCCGCTCAACACTCTATCGCAAGCTCAAAGAATATGACTTGGAAGAGCATATGGCGCGGGCTGCTGGCTAGGCCAGCTGCATCACATAATTGCGCTTGGTTGAGAACGTCTGGCGATAACCAGCTTGCGTGAGTGCGCCCATGAGGTCACTTGCCCAATCCTTTTCGCTGCGTTCCAGAATGAGCAGACGCGGCCAAAGGCTTTTGGGGGCTTGGTCAAAGAAGGGCAGGAGGGCGCGATCTTCATAGCCCTCAATATCGATCTTCAGGGCGTCAATTCGCTCTAAGCGGGCTTCCTCAACGATGCTGAGCAGCGGGCGGACCGCGACCTCTACTTGATCATCACCGCCGCCAATCGTCGCCAAAGACGCGCCGCCTTCATTGCTGCTGCCGACCGACAGGGTCATCACGCTATTGGCTTCACCCGCGCCGCACGGAAAGACTTGCGCGTTAAAGTCTGGGTTGAGGGCAAAATTGGCACGCAATCGGGCCAAGACGCTGGGTTGCGGCTCTATAGCGACTATTTTGCCGCTTGGCCCAATGAGTGGGCCGACCCACAGGGAATAGGCACCGACATTGGCCCCCACGTCGACGAAGACATCTCCAGCTTTGAGCTCTTTGCGCAACATTTCGCGCTCTTCCAACTCAAAGCGGGAAGGGGAGAACATGAGCCGCTTTTCGGTAACGTTGCGCCGCGGGTCCAATCGGGTCTTCACGCCCCAAGTCATCAAGTCGAGGGGGCCAGCAAGCCCCGGAAAGATCAGCCTTTTTCCAACCGACGCAGCAAATTTGCTGAAGGGTCCTGGATCAAACCCACGGGCGAAAGAGATGATGCGGCTCTGAAAGGCCGAGGGCGAAAAGGTGCCGAAAGGACTGACTTCGTTTAACATTGTCGTGAGTTGCCATGCGTTATCTGCATTTGCAAGGAAATAGCCGCACCAATTGACGTTACGTACCGCTTCCCCTCAGCCCCATCCCGGTCTAGTAAGGAGTCACCGCGCCGTCCCAAGCTTGTTCCGGGATGCGCTCAGGGAGGAATAAATGGATCTCGCGACAATTACTGCTGGCATGAAAGAACGTGTCGAAGCCAAGCCAGCTTTCGGCAACACCGTGAAGTTTGATTTCGGCGATGCCGGCAAAATCCATATCGATGGCAAGAACGGCAATGCCGTCACCAACGATGATGGCCCAGCAGACTGCACCTTGAAAATCGCAATCGGCGATTTCGTCGACATGGTTGAAGGCCGCTTGAACGGCATGAACGCCTTTATGGGCGGAAAGCTGAAAGTGGATGGCGATATGTCGATTGCCATGAAGCTTCAATCGATCATCGGCTAATCGCACCGATGCAAATGGTTCAGGACCCTTTGATGGATGCGTTGCAAGGTCTGGAGACCTTTCGCGTCCTTGGGCCTGACGACAAAACAATCCGCGCGGCTTTTGTTCCCTATGAAGGGGATAAGCCGCGCGGGTCTGTGATTTTAGCGCCCGGCCGCACTGAATATATTGAAAAATATGCGGAGACGATTTCTGATCTTCTCGCCCGGGGCTTCAACGTTCTGACCGTGGATCACCGTGGTCAGGGCTGGTCTGATCGTTTGGGCGCAACCGCCCACGCAGGCCATCTCGATAGTTTCGCCAAAGCAACCGACCATATGGCGCGCGCCGTCGCCGCTGTTTCCGATAAACTGACCGGCAAACGCATCTTGTTGAGCCATTCTATGGGCGGCACGATTTGCTTGGAAGCTTTGTTGACCAATGCCATCCCAAATGTGGTTGGGGCCGCGTTTTCGGCCCCCATGTGGGGCATTCTAGGGCCGCCAGGTATGGGCCTATTGGCCAAATCCTTGGTAGCAACTGGCAAAGCCAAGGAGGTCGCGCCATCCCTGCCGACGACTTGGCAGCCCGAGGCATTTGAGGCCAACCAAGTTACCCATGACCCGAAGCGTTTTGCCCGCAACAATGCCTTGATGCTGGAGCAACCTGCACTGCAGATCGCTGGGCCAACCAATGGCTGGTTGGATGAGGCGATGAAGACCATGGCGTCCTTTACGCCCGCCCGCCTTTCCCAAATCAATCTCCCGATCTTGGTGGTGAGTGCCGAAGGCGAGACGATTGTCGACAATGCCGCCCATGTCCGCATTTGTGGCCAAGTACCACACGGGCAGCTCCGCGTGGTCGCCGGGTCCAAGCATGAGCTTTTGCACGAAGTCGATGCCATTCGGGCGGCATTCTGGGGCCATTTTGATACTTGGGCGGACCAAGTTCTAGCCTAAAGCGCCTAAAGGCCAGTCAACTACACTCCTGTGTGCATTGATGGCTTGCTTAGTCTGTCACGATGTTTATACCCGCGCCTTCGAACGGGCAGGTGGCCGAGTGGTTGAAGGCGCACGCCTGGAACGCGTGTATGGGTGCAAGCCCATCGAGGGTTCGAATCCCTCTCTGTCCGCCAGTTCGACTGATTTTTGATCCGCTACGAAACAAGCGTTCCAATTTCGCGGACATCAATCGCCATTTCGTGCCAGAGCAAAGCCGATGAATTCTTTGGCACAAGGCTGAGCCCGCACGCGGTCTGCATCGACAAAGCCCAAATTTGACACCCAACACCAGGCTGCTTTGCGAGCTGATCTGTGTCCCGGCAAATTCAGTCCTCCGTCACGCAGTTTCCCATTTGTTGAAGTCAAAACCCTGTGCAAGACTGGCGAAAACAAAAAAGTGATTTGCTGGGAGTGAAAGTCAGGACAGATGGATGAGCGCTATACAATTTGGGGTACACCCCACTCACTTTATACTGGAAAAATCCGCTCTTACTTGATTAAGAAGGGCGTTGCCTATGACGAAGTGATGGCGTCTGATCCCCAGTTTGTTGGCGACATCATCCGCCAAGTCGGCCTCAAAGTGATTCCCGTGATGCAATCACCTGACGGCGAGATCATCCAAGACACCACGGCCATGATTGATCATATTGAGAGCCGTGTTGCGACACCCAGCTTTGTCCCAGCTGGCCCGCTGCAGCGGATTGTTGCGGACCTAATTGACGCCTTTGGGTCCAATTATTTGATGCCCATCGCCATGCATTATCGCTGGTCATATCGGGAACAACAAGAGCATTTTCTGTGCAATGAGTTCGCGCGCGCCGTGCCAGCGCCTAGCTATCGCGATCGGATGGAGAAGGCTGGCAAGCTGATGTCACGCTTTGCGGACTTTTTGCCCAATCTGGGTGTCACGCCCCAAGTTATCCCTGCGATGGAAGAGAGCTATAAGGAATTGCTGGCCCTTCTGGAGACGCATTTTCAAAACCATCCTTACTTTCTGGGTGGCTGTCCGAGTGCCGCCGACTTTGGGATGATGGCACCCCTCTATGCGCATTTGGCACGCGACCCTGTTCCGGCATTTTTGATGAAGACGACCGCGCCGAGCGTCTTTCGCTGGACAGAGCGGATGAATATGCCGGGTCTTAAGGACGGCGACTTTAAAGACCTCGCCATAGGCTTTCCCGATGATGATGCCCTGCCAGAAACCCTAGAGCCCATATTGGCTTTCCTGTTTTCGCAATGGGGTCCAGGCTTAAAAGCCGATGCAGAGCGCTTTGACGCTTGGCTGGATGGTCTTGAGAGTGCGGCTACAGGAACATTGGTTTCCCTTGATGGTCGACGGCAAGTGCATCCCCATGTCGGGCGGATAAATTATGCCTGGCGGGACGTGGTGATGGAGCGGGCCAGCCAGCCCCACGCTCTCTGGCATTTTGATCGAGCACGCACGGCAGCACAGGCTCTGACTGGTGCCGACCGCGAGCGGCTGGACGCCCTACTTGAACGCACGAGCGGAAGTGCCATGATGGCCTTGGAAACAAAGCGCAGAATAGCCCGGCACGACAATGTCTTGGTGCTGGCTTGAAGGGCTAAATGAAACGAACTTGCCCTAACGCCGAATAATGGCGAGGGCCTTAAGGGGGGAAGCACATGAGTAAATGGCGGATCGCAGCAGTTAGTGCTGCCGTGCTTTTGATTGGCGCCTTTGTTGCCGTAAAGTTTTTCCCGATCCAAATTGCGGCAACGATTGATAAAATTCGTAATCCGATTGCCCCGACCCAGACTGTTACGTGGGAGAAGGGGCCAACCACGCCTCCGACGGGCGAGCGGCCCCCCAATATCATCCTGATCGTGGCCGATGATCTGGGGATTAATGATCTGACCTCCACAGGGCAGGGCGTCGCAAATGGGCTTGTGCCGACGCCTAATATTGATGCGCTTGCCACAGAAGGCGCACAATTCAGTCAAGGCTATGCTGGCAATGCCACATGCTCTCCTTCGCGGGCAGCCTTGATGACGGGGCGCTATCCCGCCCGCTTTGGCTTTGAGTTTACCGCGGTTCCAAAGGCCTTTGCGCGCAATTTGGGTGCGCCAGTTGAGGGCCGCTTGCATCAGCCCATTTATCACGCCGACCGCGAAGCAGAGATGCCGGCGATGGAAAATATGGGCGTGCCCGAAGATCAGATTACGATTGCAGAGCTTTTGAAGGGCAGGGGCTATCGCACGCTGCATGTCGGCAAATGGCATCTGGGTGAAGCGGCCAAGATGCGGCCGGAAGCCCAAGGCTTTGACGAGAGCTTGGGGATCATGTTTGGGGCGGGCAAATTTCTGCCAGACAACCATCCAGACGTCGTGAATGCCAAGCTGGAGTTTGACCCGATTGACCGTTTCCTTTGGATTTACGGCACCGATGCGGTTCAGAAGAATGGCGGACAAAGATTTCACGTCGGCGAATATATGACCGACTATTATACCCATCAGGCGGTTGCCGCGATTGAGGCCAATGCCAATCGACCCTTCTTCCTCTATCTGGCTTACAACGCGCCCCACACCCCCCTGCAGGCCAAGCGCGAAGACTTCGACGCGCTGTCGGGGATCAAGGATCACAATACCCGCGTTTATGGTGCGATGATCCGTGCCTTGGATAGAGGCGTTGGCGAAGTTGTTGCTGCGCTCAAAAAGAATGGCTTGGATGATAATACGCTGATCGTATTCACCAGCGATAATGGCGGGGCTTGGTATGTTGGCCTTCCGGGGATCAATCAGCCGTATCGGGGATGGAAAGCCACTTTCTTTGAAGGCGGCATCCGGGTGCCCTATTTCATGCGTTGGCCGGGCAAGATCAGTGCGGGTCAAAAGATTACAATGCCCGCTCACCATCTTGATTTTTATGGCACTGCTGCCGCGATTGCGGGGGCAAATGTTCCTGCCGATCGCAAGATGGACACGGTAGACCTTCTGCCCTTCGTCACGGGCACCCCCCAACTGGCCTCGCGCACCTTGTTCTGGCGCTCTGGGCCTTACCGCGTTGTGCGCGAGGGGGATTGGAAGCTGCAGGTTGCGGCCAATCCAAACAAGGCTTGGCTCTATAATCTGGCGACCGATCCGACGGAGAAAATGAATTTGGCCGAGACAGAGCCAAAACGGGTGGCTGCGATGCAAGCGATGTTACAGGCGCATGATACTGAAATGCCCAAGCCCTTGTGGCCAGCCTTGGTAGAAGATGCCATCCGGATCGATGTGCCCTTGAACGCACCTTGGACGCCCGATCAAGAATATGTCTATTGGGCGAATTGAGTTCGGCTACACCAGTTCTGGCGCTCCGAGCCTGTTTGATGTCGTGGAGATGTTGTCAGCTCCACGATTGATGAGTTCACGCGATCACGGATCAAACTTTGTTTTCTGGCAGAATGTAATTCAGTAACTTGATGATCTGAACGGGACTAGCAGGTTTCTGAAGATAGGATCCCGCGCGAAATGCATCAGGATGCTGATCGGCGGCATAGCCGGATAAAACCAGAAAGGGTAGGCCTCGTTCAGCCAGCGCTAAGGCAACTGGGGCTGAGCTTGTGCCTTTAAGATTGGCGTCAAGCAAAACGGCGTCCAAGCTGCCCATCTCAATCAATGCGAGCGCCTTCTCGATCGTCCCGGCTATGTCCACGACCTCGAAGTCTGCATCTAAGAGCATGCCTTCAAGGTCCAACGCGATTAACGGCTCGTCTTCGACAATGAGGATTCGGGCGCGGCGTCTGAGACTATTGTTCATGGTCTCTTACCTCCCAGAGATCTACGAGAGGAGCCGTCAACTTCCAACAGAGCCCCGTCGCGCGAAATTCGAGGTCTACTTTGCCGTCGACCGATGATTCAACCATGCGACCGATGACCGTATTGCCAAACCCCTTGTGGCTCGGAGGCTCAACTTCAGGGCCGCCCTCCTCAAGCCACTCCAGAGTGAATTCTGGCTTCGCCGCCATGACATGGGCCCAGCTGATATGAACACGACCGCTGGTATTTGATAGAGCGCCATATTTCACCGCATTGGTGGCAAGCTCATGCAACGCCATGCCAATGCCTTGCGCTGCGCTTGGTGAGAGGCTGATCGGCGGACCATCGAGGAGAACGCGCGTGCCGATCAGATCGCTGAAATGGGAAAGCTGTGCTTGAACCAGCTCTGAGATGGCTATGTGGGTCCATTGGTTTTTGACCAACAAATCCTGTGACGCTGCCAAACCACGGATTCGCTCGGTCAAATGGACTGCGAAGGTCGCAGGATCGCCCGTGCGCGCGGTTTGTCGGGCCACCGCCTGCACAACAGCGAGCAGATTCTTAGCCCGATGATTGACCTCGCCCATGAGAAGTTTGATGTGCTCTTCAAGTTGCTTGCGCTCTGTCAAATCGTAAAAATAGCAGACAATGCCGAACTGGCCATTGGGAAGGTTTACGCGCTCGATCTGCCAATCGTAGGATTCCTCTCCATCCCTGTTCGCACGCATCCCAGCCATATCTTTGGAATGATGCGGCTCTCCTGTTTGGAGGGTGTGACGAAATCGCGAGATGATTTCGCTCGCTGTCGGCTCATGCCACAGAAGCTTGAGAACTTCAGAGAAGTCGCGTCCGAGCAATGGCTCAATCGTGCCGAACGATTTTTGGACGCTGGCGCTGACCTGGACCATACGAAAGTCAGCATCGATCAGATAAATACCAAAGGGATTGTTCTCAATCAGGCGCAGATAGGTGTCGTGGCTTTGGCGCAGTTCCGTCTCGGCCTGCTTTCGCTCTGTGATGTCGTGAACGGCGAGAAGCCCGCTCAGGGGGCTGCTTAATCCGTCCGGCGTTTTGGAAAATTCAATGTGCTTTCGCGCGCTAACCCACATCACCGACCGATCGGGCCTGACAATACGATGTTCGATTGACATAATGCCATCACCTGCTGGCCGCAGGGCTTCAGCAATTTTTGCAAGGATGCTTTCTTTGTCTTCAGGGTGAAAGCGCGCGTGAACTTGGGCGCGAGGTAGCTTTTGATTTGCGGGAAGCGCGAAAAATGAGGCTGCTGTTGGGTCCAGGGTAATGGTCCCGCTTTGATAGTCCATGGCCCCAAGACCAGTCCCTGCCACTTCAAGTCCAAGTTGCAGTTTAGCTTCGCTCAGTTTGAGTTGGACTTCTGCCTGTTTGCGCTCTGTGATGTCGCGAACGTTGCACTGGATGACAGAGTGTCCATTCTCATCATAGAGATTAGCGACAACTTCGACCTCGCGTACCTTGCCGTCCAAATTCTGCAGCGGCAAAGATTCATAACGGACATGGCGTTCTGCTTTCAAAGTTTCAAACATATTACGGCTCGCCTCTGCATCCGCATAAAAGCCGATCTGATAGAGTTCTTTGCCGATCATCTGGTCGCGTGTGTAGCTCAGCAAAGCTGACATGAATGGATTGGTGTCGATGATTTTTCGAGTTTTCGGATCCAGGATAAGCACGCCGTCATGCGCAGCTTCAAACAGTCGGCGGTAGCGAACTTCTGAACGGCGAAGCGCTTCGCCAGCCGCATTATACTCAGCAATGTCTCGATGGATCGCGGAAAGGGCAGAGACGCTGCCATCGGCATCGCAGATGGGCGAGGCTGTGATTTCGACTTGCGCTAAACTACCATCCTTGCGCCGCCGCAGGGTGTCTTTGATGACAGCCCGACGGCCAGAGCACACGATATCATAAATCCGATTGCGCTCTTCGCGTTGGTCTTCAGGCACAATCAACGCATCTATGGTGCGACCGACAGCTTCTTCTTGGGTATAGCCGTAGAGCTGCGTGGCGCCAGGGTTCCATGTACGCACCACAAGGTCGAGGCCGAGACTCATAATTGCATCGCCAGAGGCCGTCACGATTGCCGCTAGCTGCTGGGCTTCATTGCGTACCCGCCGCAATTCATCATCGTCTTTCATGCGATCGGTAGCATCGAAGATGATCATGCGGATGCAGAGCGGTTGACCATCGGAGTCGAGCTTTATGCTGGAGTTGACGAGAACTTGCAGCGGCTCTTGGTTGTCGCGCTTTATCTGGCAGGCGATTTCTTTGACGAAGCCTTGCGCGCGCAGCAGCGGCGCGAAATGGGCCTCATAGAGAATGCGCGCTGAGTCCGTTAAGAGGTCATGAAAACGTTGCCCAGCTAGAAGAGCTTCGCGCGCGTAGCCGGTCCAAGATAGGAAGGTCGAATTGACTTGGGTGATCGTCCCGTCAGGGCGCGTTGAGATGAAGCCGCAAGGTGCGCTGTCGAGGACATCGTCCACCGACTCTTCGAAAGGAAGGCGGGGACCCAGATTGCTCATAATTGCATGTCTCTAAATCGTCCGTTTGTTATCAAATACTTGGGTTTTGAAGCCAGAGACGGTCCGCGCGGCATTCTTGACCCTCGTTCCTCTGAGTTGATTTCAAGGTTCGGTACGCACCATGGTTTCGATCTCGTCGATTGAACGCCGTGCGAGCCATTCGGTTCCATCGACCACAGACGCGCTGCGCCTTCACGCTTTTGGCGGGGCGGAGTGGGGGCCGATCAGATCGCTGTCTATGGCTTGGTTGGCACGACCCGCCAAATCACATTGCCCACGTCGTCCGCTACAAGTAGCGCACCAGCTTTATCAAGCGCCACGCCCACAGGCCGTCCCATGGCTTGCTGTTTGGCATTTACAAACCCGTCTAGAATTGTTTCCGGAGTTCCCGATGGCATACCTCCGCTAAAGGGCACAAAGATAACTTTATAGCCAGCAATTGGTGAGCGGTTCCAAGAACCATGCTGGCCGATAAATGCGCCATCGATAAAGCGTGCAGGGAATAATTTCTTGTCGTTAAAGGCTAGGCCCAAGGATGCAGTATGCGCACCTAAAGCGTAATCGGGCGCGATTGCACTCGCGACGAGATCTGGCCGCGCGGGGCGCACGCGCGTGTCAACAGTTTGCCCATAATAGCTATAAGGCCAGCCATAAAAGCCGCCGTCTTTGACCGAGGTCATATAGTCAGGAACCAAGTCATTGCCGATTTCATCGCGTTCGTTCACGGCAACCCACAAGACACCGCTCTTGGGTTGCCACGACAGGCCATTGGCGTTGCGCAGGCCGGAAGCAAAGATGCGGCTGGACTTTGTGGCGATGTCTATTTCCAAAACGGCAGCACGATTTTGTTCGTTGGCGATCCCGTTCTCGCCGACATTGCTGTTGGAACCCACAGTGGCATAGAGCTTTGTCCCATCTGGGCTGGCGATAATGTCCTTGGTCCAATGGTGGTTTATTGGCCCAGCTGGCAGGCTCGTCAGGATTGTGCTAGGTCCCGCGAGGTGCAAGGCACCCGTTTCATAGGCGAATGCAACAATCGCGTCGGTGTTGGCGACATAGAGCGTGCTGCCGATTAATGCCATGCCAAATGGCGAATTTAGGTTTTCTAGGAAGACTGATTTTATCTCTGCGATTCCATCGCCGTCAGCGTCTCTTAAGAGGCTAATTCGATTGGCGCTTGGAACGCCGGCTCCGGCGCGCTTCATGACCGCATTCATGATGATTTCACGCAAGCTAGAACTGCCTGCAGGTTTTGGCGGCGCGTTGGTCTCGGCAACAAGGATGTCACCATTAGGCAAAACGTGAAGCCATCGTGGGTGGTCAAGTCCACTCGCAAAAGCATTCACTGCAAGGCCCGGTGCTGTTGTGGGTTTCATGCCCTTTGGCCATGAGATGGCTGGTGCGATATTGACCGTGGGAATCAGGGTTGGATGGGGCTTTGGCAAAGACGGCAGAGCCCCATAGCTTTGGTCTGTGGTACGGGCGGCAGTCTTATCTTGCGCCGCATATTGGCAACCACCAAGCGCCACCAAGGCGGATAGAGGGGCTACGAACATCTGTTTCATTGTAAGGCCTTTATATCCCGCGTGCGGATCACTTCATCAACGCCAGCTGTGTTGGCGCCGGTGTTTTCATTCCAAAGGGCATGGGGCCTAGCACGGACTCGGCGAGCTTCGAGCCCGGCTTGACGTGAATTCTAATTGGCCGCGATTCCAAAACCATCGCCCTCGGCCCCTGTCGCCTTGTTGCTCGGTTTTTCATGTTGCGCGGGCTTTTCTTGAGGCGGTTTCGAGGCCTTGCGGCGCTCGAGATAGGTGAAGACAAACCCTGTCGTCACCACAACTGCAATGCCGAGCAAAATTGCAGGGGCTGGTGATTGACGTGGCCTGAATTGTGCCGCGAGTTGGCGGGTAAATTTGTTGCTGCTCAGCATGTCGTGGAGGTACTTCTCCGTTTGGCTGGCCATGCGCGCGCCAATGTCTCGGACTTTGTTATTGGTCAAAATTGCATCGACCTGCCGGTCCATATGATCGCCTTTGAAGGCGTCTACGGCGATGGGAATGAGGGCGGCGATCCCTGCGACGAGTTTCTCATTTGAATTTGGCATGATGGCGGCTCCTAGTGGACATTTGGTTGAGGGGGATGCGGATGTGGGCGTGGCGCGTTAGCCGTGGTTGAATCGGTATCTGTCTGCGGGCGGGGCTCTTGTTCGGTGCTTTGTGCCTGCGTCGCGGGGGCAAAGGCTTCAAAGATTGGGAATAGATCTTCTGGCTCGATCCCAAACCGGGCCGCGGCCCCGGCAACGAGCGCTGCGGCCAGTGCTGCCACAGGCTTATGATCAATCAAGTTTGCGATGGAAGCTCGCAATCGCGCGCTGCGACGGTTTGCGCTGAAGTGGGTTAGTCCAAGCAAGCCTAGTGCTGCAAAAGCGCTTAGGGCGGCCATGGCCATTGGCGCCATGAGTGGCCCAGAATAGGCGAGAAGTGCTTGATACCCAGAGATGATAACGAATATTGCGCACGCCAAAGCAAATATTAGCGCAAACAATCTCAAGGAGATGGCACGCCCAATCATGAGCGCTTTCTCGCGAGAAGGCTTGTGACCAAGAGTCCCAAACCAAAGGCCATTGATAAGGTTAGCACCGGTTGCTGACGAATAAAGTTTGCAAACCAGCCAAGTTGGTCTCCCACATCATCGTCTGCCGCCGCGTCTATGCCGCTGGCATCTGGCGCGGTTATGATTAGGGCGGGCAGCATATCGCTCATCCCAGCAGTTGGTTGGTCATCATCCATTATGAAACGTCCTCTGGCAGTGAGAACGCTCCATGTATTTCTTGGTTCCTTTGTTTGATGGGGTGGTTCCACTCGTTGCAGACAGTTCAGCCTCTAGTGAAAATGCGCAGTGGGCTTGTTCTGCGTCAAAGCCCTTTGATCAAATCAGCGTCTAAAAATTGACCTCTGTGGCGCTCGGACGCGCACGATAGGGGCTTCAACTGTGTTCAGAAAATTCCTGGCCTTAGCCCTTGCGAGCCTGCTCGCGGGATGCGCAACGCTGTCGCGCCTACCGCCGCCACCAAACAGCGCCGCAATCGTCGCGCCTGCCAGCTACAATGCCGACCTGCGCATCAATTCCTACGATTCCCAGGCCAGTGACGTGGTAACGGCTCTTTACAATAAAGCGATTGCTGCTTCCGATGGCTCCATTGATATCATGGCCTTATCGGGTGGTGGGGCAGGGGGCGCTTTTGGTGTCGGGATTTTGATGGGGTTGCAGCGCACGGGTGCTCGCCCACAGTTTGAAATCGTAACGGGGGTAAGTAGCGGTGCTTTGATCGCGCCTTATGCATTCCTGGGGCCTAATTGGGACGCAGCGATTACCGAGATTTATACAGCGCCTCAAACCTCAAATTTGGTTGTGCGTCGGGGCTTTGGTGCCTTGTTCCAAACCAGCCTCTACCGCACAGATCGCTTCATTCAATGGATCGACAAGCACGTTACACCGCAATTCATGAACGCAATCGCGCGAGAAAGTCGAAAAGGGCGACTCTTGTTGGTTGCGACAACCAATATTGATACGGGTGCCTCAACGATTTGGAATATGGGATTGATTGCAGAGCAAGGCGGACCACGTGCAAGGCAACTTTTTATGGATGTATTGGTCGCGTCGTCCTCAATTCCTGCGGTCTTTCCACCCAAGTTAATCGACGTGGAAAGTGGCGGCCGACATTTTCAGGAAATGCATGTTGATGGGGGCGTTGCCGTGCCCTTTTTTGTTGTGCCGGCGAACATGTCATTGGGGGATGACACCATTCGCCGTCTGAGAGGCGCAAATCTTTACGTCATTCTCAATAGTCAAATCGGAATTGGGCCAGCAAATGGCGCGCTCAAAACCACATCCATTATTCCCCGCAGTTTTGAAATTGATCAGGTATATCGAGCGCGACAGAATATTGCACTGACTGCCTATTTTGCGACGAGAAACGAAATGGCGCTTCATTTGACTTGGATCCCGCCCAGCTATCCTTATCAAGGGTCGCTCGAAATGGGCCAAGCCACCATGCAATCACTTTTTGACTCCGGGCTCAGCTTAGCGGCGAGTGGCCAAGCGTGGCAAAGCGCCGACGATCTCGCGGCTGAACTGGGCCGGGCCGAAGTCGCCGCCGTACCTTGATTACAAGAGTCAGGGCATTGAGCCGGTAGCAAGGTCGTTACGGCTCTAACCAAACTTCACCCCAAAATGTTCCGGTTGCCGATGACTTGCCAAAAAGTCGATCAAGCCTGCTCCGAAGCGCCCGGAGTCTTTTCCAGAAATTATTCCCTTGGTTTCAGAAGAACTTGCCTGTATTTCCGGCGCTATAGGAGGGGCTAAGTGACCGAAGATGATATGGATGCGCTGGGCTTAGCTGCAACTCTTAGCCAATCCTATGTACGTGGGATTTCGAAGCGGCGGGTGTTCCCGGGTGATATGGAGCTCGTGTCCTTAGAGGCATTTCGCGAGCCGTGGCCCGACGGACCATCCCCCGCTGCTGAGACGATTAGGCTTTTGGATGCGGCCGGGTCACCGGCAACAGTCGCAACGACGGGGTCCCGATATTTCGGTTTCGTCACAGGTGGGGCACTGCCGGCCGCACTGGCCGCCGATTGGATGGTTTCTGCTTGGGATCAGCCAGCTGCTTTGCCGATCCTTTCACCCGCCGTAGCAGCGATTGAATCTGCCGCCGCGCGCTGGGTATTGGAGGCTCTCAATCTGCCGGCCTCCGCAGCGGTGTCCTTTCCGACTGGCGCATCTTACGGCAACCTCATCGCTCTGGCAGCCGCACGTCGCGCGGTGCTGCTGCGCCAAAATTATGATGTGGATGAGCTGGGTCTGCGTGGTGCGCCACCGTTTCGTGTCATCATCAGCGATGAAGCGCACAGTACGCTTATCAAGGGGCTTGGCGTTCTGGGAATTGGGCGACAAGCGGTTGAGATTGTGCCGACTGACGACCAAGGGCGGATGCGCTTGGAAGCGCTGCCCCCGCTCGACACCTCTACGATTGTTTGTGTTCAGGCTGGCAACGTCAACTCGGGCTCCTTTGATCCGATCGCCGACATCGCCGCAAAAACCAAGGCCGCGGGCGCTTGGTTACATGTGGATGGTGCGTTTGGGCTGTGGGCGCGGGCGGCACCCCAATTGGCGCACTTGGCCGCTGGGATCGAACATGCCGACAGCTGGGTCACAGATGGTCACAAGTGGCTGAACACCCCTTATGACTGCGGTATCGTGATCTGCCGCGACCCTCAGGCCTTGCACGGCGCGATGTCGATCACGGCTGCCTATATGCCAGAAGGGGACATCGTCCCGGCCAAGGATCGGCTGATTGAGTTCTCGCGCCGCGCCAGGGGTGTAACCGTTTGGGCGGCAATGCGCGTGCTTGGCCGTCAAGGGCTCAGCGATTTAATTGAGACCTGCTGCAAGCATGCCCAAACGCTTCGCGCTGGATTGCTTAAAATGGGCTGGACCATCCATAACGACGTTATACTCAATCAAGTGGTCGCGTCTTATGAAAGTGGAGAGCGGACAGAGCTTATTCGCACCGCTGTTAATGCTGAAGGGATATGCTGGTTTGGGCCCACCCGCTGGCGCGGCCAAGATGCAATTCGAATGAGTGTTTCATCTTGGGCAACAGCCGAGGGGGATATTGAGGCTGCCTTAGATGCCATCTCCGCGGCGATGATCTCAACAGCCCAATCAACCTAGTTCATAGCGCGGAAGCCAAGACGCCTATTGTCCTCGTCGTACGCCGCTTTTTCGGCCGTCAGGGGGCAGTCTTGAACGCTTGCCACGCGACAAATGCGAGAAACGGCAAACCGGCTAGATCTACCAGCGCGATAGTCCGGAGTGCGATCGGCGAACCTCCGGCCCAATAAAGCCAAAGGAACGAAATCATACTGGCCCCAACAGCGATGACGGCAAGCTGTCGGGTCTCAAGTCTAAAGATAGACCACAGGCAAATGATGCAGATAACAAAAAATAGTGCCGCGCGGTGTTGGAACAGCAAGAATAGCGGGGAGGCGGCATCAACACCATAAAGCTTGGCAATCAGGCTTGGTCGAAACAGTGCAAGGGCTGGAATGAGATGGACCATCAGGAGAACCGCCCAGCAAATTTGAGTTAGCATTGGTTTCTCCTCAGTGACCGTTTGGCGGGTCGCCCGATTGCGCGCGCTTGGTCATCCGCCATGAAGCTGACGAAGCAATAGACAATTGCTTTGTAACATGTCAATAACATGTCACAAGATTTTTGACGGTTGCCTGTGGCGGGCAGATCCCAATTATGGAAGAAACCAGCATGATGATTTCTACGCCCGATGGCCAATCCTCTAGTCCCCGTCAAAGCGATCACGCGCTCGCCTGCATTAAGAATGAGATCGTTTCTTGCCGCTTGGCACCGGGCGCACATTTCTCTGAGGCTGAATTATCGAACCGGTATGGACTGGCGCGCGCCGCCACGCGGGCCGCTTTGACGAGACTGACGGATGTCGGTCTGGTCCAGCCGGTACCTCGGCATGGATTTATCGTTACACCGATTACAGTCGCTTCGTTGCGAGAGTTATTCGAATTACGTCTGATGATAGAGCCCCAAGCCGCAGCGCTTGCAGTCGGCCGGCTTGATCCTGCGCACTTGCGTGCCATCAATGCGGCCCCGCAAAACGCAAAGTCCAAGACGGAGCAATTGGCGTTTGTCGATAGCAATCGCGCCTTTCACAGCGAAATAGCGAGATCCAGTGGCAATCGGCGCCTATTTGCTTTGCTGGAGACCTTGGCGGACGAGATGCAACGACTGGTGCATTTGGGGCTGTTTGGGCCCGGCGGTAGCGTCCACGAACAACGCGAGGCCGATGCCCAACATGAGGCGTTGATTGCTGCGTTTGAGGCTGGTGACGCACAAGCGGTTCAACAGGCTTCGCGCCTACACATAGAACATTCGCGCGCACTGGCTATGGATCGCATCGTCAAGGGTTTGGCACCCTCAGTGCTGGCATAAAGGGCAAAGAATATGTTCTCACGTGGTCATGATATCATTCTGGATGAGCCCGCTTTCATTCATCCGACGGCACTCTTGTATGGCAAAGTGCGCATTGGGAAGGGGTCGTCGGTCTTTCCATATGTCGTGATGCGGTCAGAAATCCATGAAATTCAAATTGGCGCGCGGACGAATATTCAAGACTTTGTCATGCTCCATGTCGGGAACACAACGCCGACCATTATCGGAGATGATTGTTCGATTACCCATCATGTCACGCTGCATGGCTGTGAGATTGGCGACAGGTGCTTGATTGGCATTAATTCCACCATCATGGATGGCGCAAAGATAGGTGCCAATTCAATTGTTGGCGAACATAGTCTTGTTCGCCAAGGGCAAGAGTTCCCAGAAAACTCTGTCATCGCAGGGGTGCCCGCGCGCCTGATCAAACAGCGGGACTGCTCCGAGGCCAATCTCACCAATGCCCGCATCTATGAGCAAATCGCCCGAGGCTATGCCAGTGGACGAGATCGCATTGCGTGAAGACTTCCAAATTGGGTAGCACTTCGGTTTTGAGACGAAGCGCTGTGAAGCTCTCGCACAGCAAGGCGTAAGCGACAGGCTCAACCGATCTCTGGCAGCCAAATTAAGCCTTGTGCGCTTTTACAAATGCCACCGCTGCGTCAATGTGCAGGGACGCCGTGTCAAATACCGGGAAGCCTGCAAGATCGGTTTGATCGATTAACAGGAAGATTTCCGTGCAACCAAGTATCACGCCTTCAGCGCCTTGTGCTCGCGTCGTTTCAACAATCCTGAGGTACTCGGCTTTTGACTCCGCGCGAAGGTCGCCACGCACCAATTGGTCAAAAATGATATGGTCGACAATCAACTTGTCGCTGTCATCGGGCATGATGATGGTGACATCATATTTCTCTTGAAAGCGTTTGATCACATCCAAAGAATTCATCACGGGCAAAGTTCCGAGCAGCGCTACTTTTTTCAAGCCCGCCGCTTTAATGGCATCGCCTGTTGGGTCTGCAATATGAATGAATGGTGTTGACCGAGCCTCCATCAGGGGCGCAACCACTTGGTGCATTGTGTTGGAAACACATAAGATGACATCCGAGCCGGCACCTTCGAGGCGGGTGATTTTTTCATCCAAATAGTCTTTGGCTTCGTCCCAAAGCCCATGACGTACAAAGCGTTCAATGTTCCCGAAATTGACTGAGACAATGACAATCTCGCCATTGTCCCAGCCGCCATACATCGCGTTCAAGCGGTCATTCAGCTGGCTGTAATAATGGCCAGTCGCCTGATTGCTCATCCCGCCTAAGATGCCGATGGTGCATTGGGAAAGCGGTCGGCCTAGGTCGCGGTTCATGGGGTTATCCTTGGGGTGTTACGACAAGGATGCACCGATAGCTTAAGTTCAATCGTCGCAACAGAGTCGATGGCAATGACATAAGTCCTCGGCTGCGGCTTTAGATTTGACCTGACTTCGTCATTGCCAAGCACCTAGGCGACCATCGCTCAGACTGGCGTACACATTTTCAAGCGAGGCGATTGACTAAGTTATCGCCTCACCGCGCGCGATCAATTGCTCGGCCACTTTTCCAATAAAGTCCCAGACGGCTTTATCAAACGGCATCTGGCTCGCTGTGGTCGGGTTGGCGAAGCCTTGGGCATAGAATTCGCGGCTTGATGCAATCATGCCGGGATCGCTTTGCGTAAACTCGCGCACCAGCGAAAACCAGCGTCGGCCAAGCGCCAATGCCGCTTCCGAGGAGGGGTCGCCGATCACACGTAGCCGGTCCGCTTCCGTAATGACAGAGGCCCAAGCTGTGCCCACGCGCTCTTGATCTTCAGACGTCAAGGGTCGTTCTTTCAGCGTATGGATTTGCTCGGGTGAAAATGTGGACTCCCACAATCTCTCCGTGGTTGGATTAATGAAATTATTCGACATGTTGATCTCCTGATGAAGTACGATAAGGGCATCAGCATCAAGACGGGCACCGCCAGCGAGTTTTTCTCGCGCTGCTTGGATCGCTTTCTGCGCACGTTGGATTTGCGAGAATTGCTCGCTTAACGCGCGTTCCTGCACTGATAGGATCACATCAAGACTGGGTATTCCACGGCTGAGCAACGCTTTGATGGCGCGTAACGAGAAGCCCAATTGCTTGAGCGCGGCAATGCGCCAAGCAGCCGTGACATCCTCGTCTCGAAACACACGCCAACCATTTGCCAGGCGATGCGGCTTTATGAGCCCTTCGGCTTCCCACAGGCGTAATGCCTTCAGGCCAATACCAAGGCGTTTGGCGATTTTTGCAGGTCGATCAGCATTCATGTCAGCACCTAGTCTTTAGTGACATTTTCCTTCTGCACTCTGCCCCAAGGGCGGGGTCAATGGGCTTTTTGATCGTTCATGCAGTGGGCTGGCGCATGTCGCGCTGCAGGCTGTGCCTTAGCAAAGGCTGCGTTCGAGCTTGAGCGGTCGGGAGGGGGCGCTTACGACGGTCCCGCACGACAAGCTACCTCAATGCTGCCGTCCCGGACGGCGAAGCCGAGTCCCAGACCTTGTGACGCAAAGTCCCCTGAGGTCCCCGCTCTCCACTTCGCTGCGGCGGAGATGACATCATCTGGTTGGAGGAAGGATTTTCAGGCGCTTTCAAGGCACGCGGAACGCGGCTTTGAACCGTTCCAAGTCATGTGGCCAATCTGATTGTTGCCAATTCCATGTCATGAGCGATAGACAGCCCTTCTATCGCTCATAATCAACGAATTTTTGATCGATAGCGGCTCCGCCATCGATCAAACTGACAGGTGCCTTCCCCCAATCAGTGCCTGCCTTTGCTCAAATGCCCCGCGTGACGATACGCTGTCCGGGGGCGTGTTGAGGGCATAGTCGCATAATTCGTCGAGGCGCGTTTCGGCGACATGCACGCGGGTGTCGGAGGCGGCATAATAAATCAAAACCTGACCGGTTTCAGGATCATGTGCCCAGCCATTGCAAAAGGCGACATTGGATACATCGCCCACGCGCTCTCCCCCTTGCGGCGCAATCAGATAGCCGCCAGGTGCGGCGATCACGCGCCACGGTTCTTCCAAATCAGTCAAAAGCACATAGAGCACATAGCGCAGGCCGGCGGCGGTATCGCGCACGCCATGGGCCAGATGCAGCCAGCCATGGGGAGTCTTGAGGGGAGGGGGGCCTTGGCCGTTCTTGACTTCTTTGATCGTATGATAGGCGCGTGGGTCGACAATCTCTTGCTTTGAAATCCGCGCACGGCTCATATCTTCAACCAACGCCCAGCCAATGCCACCGCCGCCACCAACATCGACAAAGCCGTCTTGCGGGCGGGTGTAGAGAAGGTATTGGCCGTCGATGAATTCGGAGTGCAACGTGACATTGCGTTGCTGCCCCGGCCCGGCATCGAGGTCTGGCAAGCGTTCCCACATGTGGAAGTCCTTTGTGCGCACAATGCCACATCCGGCCACAGCGGCTGTCAGGTCATTGGGCAGCGCGAAGTCTTTCCGCTCGGTACAGAAAAGACCATAAATCCAGCCATCCTCATGCTGGGTCAGGCGCATGTCGTAAATATTGGTATCAGGCGGGGTGCCATCTGGAATGTCGAGCGGCTGATCCCAGAATCGAAACCCGTCCACGCCCGTTTTGCTCTCAGCTATGCCGAAGAATGACTTCCGATCTGCGCCTTCAACGCGCGCGACCAAGAGATATTTTCCATCATGATAAATGGCACCAGGATTGAAAACGGCATTCACGCCGAGTCGCTCCAAGAAGCGCGGATTTGTTCGATTCGAGAAATCAAATCGCCAATTAAGCGGGACATGATCGCGGGTTAGGACTGGGTCGCGATAGCGGCAAAACACCCCGTTCGTGCTGGGCAATCTCTCGTTAGCGCGTGCTAAAAGGGCGTCAAATTCTGCCTGAATGCGCAGTTTTCGAGCGTCTACGGCTTCCCACGACATGATATTCAAACCCTCTTGCACCTCAATTTCCGCCTTAGTCACTCACGATTGATAGCGTTGTCAATCCTTGTGAGCCGGAGTGTAAAAATAATTTTCAGCAACGCAAACTACCAATTGACAGCGCAATCAATTTCGAGCAGGCTATGAATAACAGCGCTGTCAATTTGGTGTGAGGGTGATATGGATTCGGTGTTGACCTGATCATGGGTCCCAATCGAATTGACTTAAGCTGCCGATAAAAATCGATATCAGAGACCAACTGATGACTTATTCCTTGGGAGGACAGAGAGATGCGTAAATATACCAAAGGGCTAGGCCTGCGTACGAGCGTTTCGGTCATTGCCATGGTTCTGGGTTGCGCCGGAAGCGCAGCTGCTCAGACCGCACAGACCAACCCGCAGGGCGAAGCGGCACAGGAAGTAGAGACCGTCGTGGTTCGCGGCTATCGGGCTTCGGTGGCAGATGCCCTCGCGAACAAGCGTAATTCAAATTTGATCATTGAATCGATCACCGCCGAAGACATTGGCGAATTTCCAGATAAGAACATCGCCGAATCCTTGCAGCGTCTGCCTGGTATCCAGATTGACCGTGAAAATGGTCAGGGCACGAAAGTGCGGATCCGCGGTCTCGATCAAAACGTTGTCCTTCTCAACAATGAAATCTTCCTGACGGGCCTCGAAGCCTTCCGCATCGGGGAGGGCAATGCGACCCAAACGGACTCGCTCGAAGGTGTGCCATCCGATTTGATTGGCGGGGTTGACGTCTTCAAGTCGCCCCAGTCCTCGTTGCTCGAAGGCGGCCTCGGCGGGATTATCAATTTGCGTACGCGTTCGGCTCGCAGCTTGAAGGATGGCCTTTTGTTTGCTGGCCAAGCGCGCGCAAACCAAAGCGAAGATGGTGAGACCACGCCATCCTTGTCGGCGACCTTGGGCTATCGTTTCAGCGATCGCTTGGCCGTATTGGGCAGTCTCTCTTATGAGAAGAGCAATGTGGTGACCGATGCGCTGGGTGGCGATAATCGCGGCGGCTGGCAGTTCAACAACCGGCCCCTCAGCAATGCGACAACCCGCAATGTTTGGTCCCCAGAATATCGCTATGTGACCAATCGCGATCAGGACCGGGAGCGCTTGGCCGGCTCGATCAATGTCGACTTCAAGCTGTCGGACAAGGCAGATTTACGCTTTGACTGGTTCCATTCCAACTTAACGATCCTGACCAAAGAAGCGTCGCTCAAATTCCCATTCGCCAACGAGAATGCGACCTATGGCGCGACCAATCTGCAAATTGGGGCGAACAATGTGCTCGAGTCGGGCACCGTCACGGCCAATTCGGCTGAAGGCATTAGCTTTGTTCAAAACGGCGAAGCCAAGACCGACAACATCCAATTGGGCCTTGCTTGGGAGCTGACAGAGCGTCTGAAAGTGGACCTCGGTGCTTATCACTCGAAGGCTGACTATGAGAGCACGGCTGGCAATAATGACGTGCGCTATACCCAATATGGCGTGCGCAACGGAACGGCCGCTGGCCTCATTCCAAACCCAACTGCGCCGACGACCTTGGTGTTCAATTATCGCAATGGGGCGTTCCCAACCTTCACACCTGCACAACCCTCGGCCTTTACCACGCCGTCCAGCGTGTTTGCCAAATCACATTGGGTCTTTGGTGAAGGCACAAAGATCGACAATACGTCGATTCGCGCCGACTTCACCCTGCAAGCGCCCGATGCCTTGGACGGTCTGTGGGTGGTGCGCTTTGGGGCCCGCTATGCGGAGCGCAATGTCGACAGTGAATATGGCCGCTATTTGGCGGACTATTCCGGCAAGGGTGAGTTGAATGGGATTAATTTCGGCCAGAATTGGACACCACTCGGCTACTTCCAAGATGGCGCGATCGGCTACAAGTCTTGCGAACTGCCCGTCGGCACACCCGGCCGCCCAGCTTGCGATGCAGGCGCACGCTTTGGCAACTCACCAGCCCTGATCACGCCTTATCAAACAGCGGCCACCACACCGGGTCGGTTTGAGACCGTGACCGTTGGCGGCATTCAAGCCCTGTTCCAAAATCGCGACCAGATGGAAAATGCGGTTGATTGGATCAAGTCGCTTTACCCCTCCACACCTTTTGCTTTCTACCGCGATCCGCTCAATAGCTTTGTGGTCGAGGAAAAAACCAAGAGCGGCTATTTGATGCTGGATGTCGGCAGACCCGATGATCGCTATCACATCAATGGCGGTGTGCGCGTCATCAATACCGAATTGACCGTCAATTCGAGCGGGACGCCAGTGGCCCCACGTTATTGGGGTACAGATTCTTGGAACGGTGTGCTGGCCAACCCAACGCCAGAGCGCACGGTCCGCGACTATACCGATGTCCTGCCCAGCGCCAGCATCGTCTATGACGCCAGCGACAACAACAAAATCCGGGCTTCCCTTGCCCGCGTGGTTGCCCGTCAGAACTTGTTCCAATTGGGTGAAGGCTCCCAATATGACTTCACTCGGGTTTCAACCCCTGGCCCCAATCTGGACCGCTTTGCCTTCACCAGCGGTCGCGGCGGCAACCCGAACTTGAACCCATTCCGGGCCGATCAAGCAGATCTGGCGTGGGAACATTATTTCGGTCGCAAGGGTCTGGTCTCGGTTGGCTTGTTCTACAAGAAGATCGACTCCTTCATTCAGACCAATACGGTTCCGCGTGCGGTTGCCGACGGCACGGTACAAGGTTCGACAATTGGTTCCTTCTCGCAGCCAACCAATGGCGATGATGGTTCCATCAAGGGCCTTGAGCTTTCGGCTCAATATGACTTTGATGCCGGATATGGCTTCACCGCCAACTATACCTATTCGGACTCAGAGTCGCCCTATTCAAACGACTATGACAAGAATCTGCCCATTCCAGGTGTCGCCAAAAATGCCTTCAACGTGACGGGCTATTATGAGAAGGATGGCTTCGCGGCCCGCCTGTCTTATGCTTGGCGTGACACGGTCTTTGTCGGCAATTTCGGTTTCGACCGCTATAATCTCGGTCGCTATCAGTCCGCCTATGGCCAATTGGATGGTCAATTGTCTTACGACATCAACGATCGGTTCCAAGTCACTTTGGAAGGTAGCAACCTGTTGGGCGAGGATGCGACCGAATATCTTCAGTTCGAGAATTTGCCCTTCCGCTATCTCTCCGGCGTTCGTCGGATTTCCTTGGGCGGACGCGTGAAGTTGGGCAATTAGGACTTTCCCATATGGTCTAGTGCCAAGGCACATGTCCCCGTCAATTGTTGCGGCTTAGACCATAAAAGGGGCGGCGTACCGCAAACGCTGCCCCTTTTGCTATTGTGCGGCCCCGAGCGCTTGGGCCA
>NZ_JBMLTR010000177.1:0-1255 GCF_049239865.1 Aquidulcibacter sp. | reverse complement strand
TGTAAAAGTATTTATGTAATCGGACATTTCCTATCCCCGGTTGTGCGGCTGTCAGCGGGGTAGAGACTGTCAGGTCATGCCATTATGCTGCTTGCATGTTGGCTTGTCCAATATTCTGTTTCTCGCGCGCTCTTGGTGCGCTGTCGAGGAATGTTTGCATCGGTGTTTTGCCATAGCACCATCGCCCCTGGTGGGTTCGCACCTGATTGTAGGTTTCAAGCCATGTATCAAGATCAGCCTGCAGGGCCTCAATACTGTCATAGACTTTCTTGCGGAAGGCGACGCGGTAAAATTCCTCCAGTACGGTCTTGTTGAAGCGCTCGCAGATACCATTGGTCTGGGGTGACTTCACCTTGGTGCGGGTGTGGTCGATATCCTCAACGGCCAGATAGAGCTCATACTCATGGCGCTCATGGGAGCCGCAATATTCGGTGCCTCTGTCGGTTAGCACCCGGTCCACTTTGATCCCATGCTCCTCAAAGAACGGGATCACCCGGTCATTGAGGGTATCGGCTGCTGTCAGCGGGGTCTTGCGGTCATAGAGTTTGGCAAAGCCCACCTTGCTATAGGTGTCGATCACCGTCTGCTGGTAGATTTTTCCCACGCCTTTCAATGTGCCGACATAGAAAGTGTCTTGGGCCACACAATAACCTGGATGTTCGCTTTCAAACTCGCCATGGGCCTCTTTGTCGGCTTTGGCCTTCTCCAGCGCCACCAATTGGCTCTCGGTGAGCACCCCACCCTCTTGGGCCATCTTGGCTTCTAGCGCTTTGAGGCGCTTCTTCACATTGGCCAGATCATGGCGCAACCAGATTGAGCGGACACCAAAAGGTGATACGCTGATCCCCGTCTTCTTCAACTCATTGGATACGCGCGCTTGGCCCCAGGCAGGCTCATCAATCGCCATTGCCACCACGGTTGCCTCCACCGCCGGATCCACCCGGTTCTTCAAATTCGGCTTGGACCGCGTCATCTCTTGTAACGCCAGTTCCCCGCCCTTCTCATACATGTCGCGGAACCGATAAAAACTGTCGCGGGAATACCCCATCACCCGGCAAGCCTGCGTTACGCTCCCCAGTTGCTTAGCCAACTCTAAAAGGCCAACTTTAGCCTTGATCACTTTGCCTTCCATACGTGTCATCGTCTTGATCCTTATCGAGACGGCCCACAAGCGCTGCGATACTTGATGGTCTTCGCGCTTGTGGGCCTGCACCGCAATTCATATCAAATGTCCGATCATGTTTAAACTTTTACA
>NZ_JBMLTR010000176.1:0-59292 GCF_049239865.1 Aquidulcibacter sp. | reverse complement strand
GTGGGACCGTAGCGTGGAAATATGAAGGTGCGAGGTGCGTATGTCTTACGTCGCCTTGCAAGTAAAGGGGTATCAGACAGTCTTCACAGCAGATTTATGCCAGAACGAGACCTGACACCTTTTTTGTCCGCAAAGCTAGGCTTAACAAGGCGTAGAATACAGCAAAAGCCAAGACCATTTCTGACAATTCTTCAAAGGCTTCGTGCTGTAGTAAGATACCTGCACTGACCATCAGGGCATAGGTAGCCGGCCAAGAGAAACAATCGCGCAGAAACCGCACAATGGTTAGATCACGGACGGTTTCCCCGAAATAGACCCCGATGGGCGGGCACAAGATCAAACTCCAGCCCAGCCCTTGGTAGATCACATCATAAAGACGTGGCGAGATCAGATTGTGCAGATTAGCCTCATGCTGAAGATTGGCGTCTGAGAGGCTAGCAGGCGTTGCAAAGCCCAGCCAATGCTGACCCCAACTGATTTCTTCGCCAATCATGGCGATGAAGCCAAAGATGCCCAGCATTAGAATGACGCGCCACATCGGGCCAGCCTTGACCCCATAGATCGCACCTGCCCGTCGAAACAAGACAATCGCCGAAAGGATAGCCAAGGCATAGAAAACAACCGTCGACGTCTCAACAATGCCGCCGTCAAACTTTTCTGAACCAAAAATCCACGCATCGGCTTCATGGGCCAAGGTCGCCCAGATATTGACGGGCACAAACAGGCCCCAAGTTAACATGAGGCCGACAAAGCCAATCCACGCCAAAACGTCATTTGGATAGGCAACTCGCCCTGCCCGGGTCCGCCAACGCAGAAACATGAATCCACCGGACACCACGATGGACAACAGCAGCAAGAAAGTCATCAAAGGATTGGAGGCATGAATAGCAAACACGAGGCGACACACTTTCGAAACTAACGCGTCCAAACACATATCAGGCGAAAACCCATCCGCATTCGGCCCAATACGGTGACAGATTTGGGTTAAGGATTGGTCAGTAAAGTTCACAAACTCGAGAGCCAATTCTTCCGCCAACGCGACCTAGTCCGCATCAAGACTTCGCCAGCACGATGGACTAGCGCATGGCCCCCGCCAACAGTTTCAAGATTGGTTGGTGGCGTTTCAACGCTCGTTCTGCCGCTATTTTGGCGTAAGCGCGCGAATTGCGCGGGTTTTTGGATAAATCTGCAATTGATGAAGGTTTGGTGATCGAGGCTTTGTCCTAAATTTCACGGACAATTCATGATTTCGTTACCCCGCAGATGCAGATCCGTCGCGCCAGCTCCCTAGCCTATCCCTCGCTGTGACAACCGAACAGCCCACGGGGGATATCTCATGTCTACGCTTGTCAATTTTAAACCGATCTCGGTACGCCGCTTTGCCTTGTTGAGTGTCTGCTTGGCACCACTCTTGATCGCGGGCCAAGCCTTCGCGCAAGTAAACGCTACCGCATCTGCAACGGACGATGCCGACGCACCTCAATTGGAGACCGTTGTGGTGACCGCGCAAAAACGCTCCGAAAACCTGCAAGACACGCCAATCTCTGTGTCAGTCTTGGGGGCCAAAGCGCTTGAAAGCCGGCGGGTTGTGTCACTTTTAGACTTGGGCGACGGGGCTATTCCGTCCCTCAAAGTAACACCATTTTTCTCGCGCCCAGGGGCTTTGGTGATCAACATCCGCGGCGTTGGGGTGATGTCAGACTCCAACCAGCCCGCACGTGACCAAGGCGTAGGTGTCTATGTGGATAGCGTTTACATGGGTCGCCCACAGGGCTTGAACTCAGCGCTCTATGAAGTTGAAAGCATTGAAGTGCTCAAGGGCCCGCAAGGCACCCTATTTGGTCGTAATACCGAAGGCGGTGCTGTTAGCATCATTACAAAAAAGCCCAGCGGAATCGGGCGCGCCACGGCGACAGTCGGCGTCGGCAATTTCGGCCAATACAAGACCGAACTTCACATGGACTTGCCAAAGACTGGAGACTTTTCGGTCAAGATCGACGCCATTGCCGCGGCCCGCGATGGGTTGATCGAAAATCCGCTGGTTACCGCTTCTGACTTTGGCGAATTGGAGAAGCGTGGTGCCCGCGTTGCAATCCTGTGGGAGCCAACCGCCAATTTCAGCGCCGATTATGCCTATGACAACAGCTATGACGCCTCGACCACCCTTTATCAGCAATTGATTGCCGGTGGCAGCGCACGGCTGGCAGCTTCCGTCCAGTTGCAAAAGACACGCGCCAAGACCGCCATTGCGGGCGTTCCCCAACAGCCCAGCGTCGGTAAGACTTGGGGCCATAGATTGGGTCTCGACTGGCAGATTTCAGACAAGCTGCGGCTTAAATCCATCACCGCCTATCGCGATCTGTACCAGGACCAGTTTGACAATGGCAGCGCGCCTTCCACCATGTCGCTGACACAAGCCTCGGGTGTTTTCACCGGCCAGCCATTCTCGCGCATAAGTACGGCGGTTTTCAATCAGGACCAATTCAGCCAAGAGTTGCAACTAATTGGTGAGACGGATCGTCTGAAATATGTAGCCGGGGCCACCTATTTTGTCGAAAATGTCGACGATAATGCCCAGGCCTTCTTTACCAACCAATTCACGGACGCAACGGGCCTAGCCAATATCGTTTTGCCGTTGGATTACTCGAAAATTGTCTTAGACCGCGCCAGCCGGGTAAAGAGCACGAGCAGTGGCGTCTTTGTGCAAGGGACTTATACGCCAGCCATTCTGGACGACAAGCTCCACCTCACCGTCGGTGGACGGTGGTCGCACGACAAGAAGGTTGGTGAACTCTTTATCGTCAATGGAGCGCCCCCCAGCGTAAATGGCGTTGTTGGGCCACGGAAGCTAAATGCCTCTTGGGACCGGATCGATCCCATGATCAATGTGTCTTACGACCTCTCAGACGATGCGATGCTGTACGCCAAATATAGCACAGGCTTCCGCTCTGGCGGGGCGAACTCACGCTCGTTGGACTATTCGCCCTTCAAGCCTGAAGAAGTGACTATGTATGAAGTAGGTGCCAAGATCGAGTTTTTGGACCGTCGTGCCCGCCTGAACCTTGCCGCTTATTCGGGCACCTATGCGGACATGCAGATCGACTTTAGTGCGCGCTATCGCCAGCTCGACCCAGTAACAGGCGCGCTCTTGGTCACGACGCGCACCACACAGGAGGCCACAAACGCGCCAGGCAAAGGCGATCTCAAAGGGTTTGAGGCAGACTTCTTGATCCGAGCCACCGAGAATCTGACCGTTTCCGCAAGCTATGCCTACAATAGGGTCGAGATCCCCGACACGCTGAACCCCTTCCCGCAAGCCGATGGGCGCTTGATCACGGTGCCGATCCCAATCCACCAGACCCATACACCTGAGAATTCAGGCAGTATCTCGATCGACTACCAACGGCCTTGGCTGGGTGCCACTTTCATTGCCCACTTTGACGTGAACAGCAATGACGGCATGTATTTGTCCTTGGTGGATGTGGCCTATGATCCAGTTACGCGCGCTGTCACAGTACCTGCCCCCAAGGGCGAAGGTGGCACGATCGCCAATGGCCGACTGGCTTTAGCCGATATCAAATTGTCAAACAGTGCGTCCCTGACCGTCTCCTTGTGGTCGCGCAATTTGTTCAATGAAGAGCATTTATACAATAAATCTTTGAACCTCTCGAACGGCACAACTGGGTTCTTCAATGAGCCCCGGACCTATGGGGTGGATTTCAAGATCAAAATGTAGCGCTCGGCGCTTCTACATCCCCAGAATCAAAACGGGCACCTCCATTACAGAGGTGCCCGCCTTTGTTTTCAGCTTGCGCTGAAAGCTTACTTCAATTCGACCTTTGCGCCAGCTGCTTCGAGCTGAGCTTTGATCTTGTTGGCTTCGTCCTTGGACACGCCTTCTTTGACTGGCTTAGGAGCTGCTTCAACCAGGTCCTTGGCTTCTTTCAGGCCCAGACCGGTGATGCCGCGAACTTCCTTGATCACTTCGATCTTCTTGTCGCCGAACGACGCGAGAACGACGGTGAATTCGGTTTGCTCTTCAGCAGCTTCAACTGGAGCAGCAGCGCCGCCAACAGCAGCAACAGCCACAGGAGCAGCAGCAGTTACGCCCCACTTTTCTTCCAGAAGCTTTGCAAGGTCTGCAGCTTCCAAAACGGTCAATGCGGACAGGTCTTCGACCAACTTTTCGAGTTTAGACATTTTCGTGTTTCCTAACTTGGATAGGTTTGTAAATGGTATCGCGGACGACGGACGTCACGCAGCATCCTTGTCGGCATATGCCTGCAGAACGCGGGCCAGCTGGGCGGCAGGTGCTTGGACCACAGCAGCGATTTTCTGGGCAGGTGCCTGAATAACGCCAATGATCTTCGAACGCAGCTCATCCAAGGATGGCAAGGTAGCCAGTGACTTAACGCCGTTAGCGTCGAGTACTGTTGCGCCCATGAAGCCCCCAGTCAGAACGAGCTTGTCGTTCGTCTTGGCGAAGTCTGCCATCAATTTCGGTGCGACCGTTGGGTCTTCCGAAAATGCAACAGCTGTCGGGCCTTTCAGAAGCACATGGGCGCCTTCGCCCGCATGCCCTTCAAGAGCCAGCCTCGCGAGGCGGTTTTTAACCACCTTCACGCCCGCACCAACGGCCGAAGCCTTGATGCGGAGGTCCGTCAATTCCGCGACGGTCATTCCGGTGTAGTGCGCAAACACAACAACGGTATTCTCGTTAAAGACGCTTTTCAGTGTCTCGACGACTTCGGCCTTTTCGGTCCGATCCATCGCGGTCTCCTCAGGTTTGATAGATAGGACCATCCTATCTATCGGTGACTGCCACCTCCCAAAGAAAGGGCGGCGACAGGCCTGCCCGGGGACGAAGGACCTCTGATCCGTTTGTTGCCAAACCTATCATCAGTTACACTCGCTCCCGTCTAACGTGGACCAGAAAGTCTCCCTTCTGATTAAGCCATTGCTGGCGTCCATGATCTCGGACAGGTTGCTCTGCGTCGATAACAACACAACACAGAGCATTCGCGCGGGGTTGCCCCCGTTTGAATGGGTTGGACGGGCAGACCGTTTGGCCTGCCCGTCAAAACTTTAAGCTGGGACGTTGATCGCAGAAGCGGTGTCAACCTTGACGCCTGGACCCATGGTCGAAGACATCGACACGCGGCGGACATAGGTGCCCTTCGCGCCGGTTGGCTTGGCTTTCACGAGGGCGTCGACCAATGCGCGGGCGTTTTCAACCAGAGCCGCTTCGGTGAAGCTTGCCTTGCCGATGCCTGCATGAATGATACCGGCCTTTTCCACGCGGAACTCAACAGCGCCGCCCTTGGAATCTTCAACAGCCTTTTTGACGTCCATGGTCACGGTGCCGACCTTTGGGTTTGGCATCAGGCCGCGTGGACCCAAGACCTTACCCAAACGACCCACGAGAGCCATCATGTCTGGGGTTGCGATGACGCGATCAAAGTCCATGCGGCCGCCTTGCACTTCTTCGAGCAAGTCTTCTGCACCAACGATTTCAGCACCAGCTGCGCGGGCTTCGTCCGCCTTTGGACCGCGAGCAAACACAGCCACGCGAACCGAACGGCCAGAACCGTTTGGCAAATTACACACGCCACGGACCATTTGGTCTGCGTACTTTGGTTCAACGCCCAGATTGACAGCGATATCCACGCCTTCGTCAAACTTAGCTTTTGCGTTTGCCTTCACGATCGCGATGGCTTCTTCCAAGGTGTAGAGCTTTTCAGCAACAACGCTTGTACGGGCGGCGGAGAGCCGTTTTCCAACTTTAGCCATGATTATGCCACCACTTCCAAGCCCATGGAACGTGCCGAGCCAGCGATGATTTTCGTCGCGGCGTCGAGGTCCATAGCGTTCAAGTCCTTCATTTTCTTTTCAGCGATCTCACGGCACTGGGCCATGGTCACCGAACCGGCGCGGTCACGACCTGGCTTCAACGAGCCCTTCGAGAGACCAGCCGCCTTTTTGAGATAATGCGACGCAGGCGGCGTCTTGATCTCAAAGGTGAAGCTCTTGTCTTGGTAATAGGTAATCACGGTTGGGCAAGGGGTACCCTTTTCCATTTCCTGCGTCTTGGCGTTAAAGCCTTTGCAAAATTCCATGATGTTCAAGCCGCGTTGACCCAACGCAGGCCCGATTGGTGGAGCAGGCTTTGCTTCGCCTGCCATCACCTCGAGCTTAATTTGCCCGAGAATCTTCTTCGCCATAGTCCCACTCCTAAAAGCCACCCTATTCAGGTGTGCTTGGGTTTTTCGATCAAGCCAGCACGGCTGGAAGATCGAGGGTTACGTGGTCCGGTCGCGCTGGCTAATTTGCGCGAACCTCCCACATCTCATGAACCGATGGATTAGCTAAGCTTTTCCACCTGCCCATATTCAAGTTCAACCGGTGTCGACCGGCCGAAGATTGAAACTGCAACTTTGAGGCGCTGACGCGACTCATCGACTTCTTCAACATGGCCTTCGAAGGAAGCAAATGGGCCATCCATGACCCGCACCTTCTCGCCCAAGTCGAACGAAATAACTTGCTTTGGACGCTCAACGCCGTCTTCGACCACGCCCAAAATGCGCTGAACTTCCCGCTCAGACACAGGCGTTGGACGCTTTCCAGCATCAGCACCTAAGAATCCGGTCACCTTTGGGGTGTCCTTCACCAAGTGATAGGTGGCGTCATCCAACTCCATCTTCACCAAAACATAGCCCGGGAAGAAGCGGCGCTCGCTCACGCGTTTGCGGCCACGGACAGTCTCTGTCACTTCTTCCGACGGCACCAGAACTTGCTCAACCTTATCGGCCAAACCCTTCTGGGCTGCGGTCTCTTTAATCTGCTCTGCAACTTTCTTCTCGAAGTTCGAGTAAGCGTGCACGATGTACCATTTGGCGCTCAACCTATTGTCCCCCGCCAATACCGAGTATGAAACCGACTGCGCTGCGCAACAGCAAGTCAACTAAGAAAAAGAAGATCGCGGCAACCACGACCATCAGGAAAACGAAAACAGTCGAAACCAGGGTCTCATTGCGCGACGCCCAGGAAATCTTGCGGATTTCCGAACGCACGTCCTTAAAGTACTGGACGATGCCAGACTTCTTGACCGCAGGCTTTGGAGCCGGTGTGGGCGTGGTTGGTGCTTGTGCCATGATTTTCTAGGTGGTGCGGGCATCCCGAAAGCGCCAGCCCCAATCGTTCCTGTTTTGCATTCCGTTGAGCGACTTCTTCAGTGAAGCCACCCTATTCCAATTACCGTCCCGCGCCTGGCAGGGGCTGAGGGACTCGAACCCACGACCCTCGGTTTTGGAGACCGATGCTCTACCAGCTGAGCTAAACCCCTAAAGCGCGCCGCGCCCGAAGGCATTAGACCTTGGGCGCGGACCGCCGCATATGCCCGAACACCCCCTCTGACGCAAGAGGGGCAGGTGAAACAAGTCGCATCAAATGATGTGATCTGTGCAGTGAATACAAGCCCCTTGCGAAGTTGACATTCCCCGCAGCAAAACTGTCGCCAAATTGTTGCAACAACGCAACACAAGCGAAATAGAGTCGCCCAGAACGTGTATTTCACCATGTACAAGGTAGATTCATCCGTAGTCGCACGTTAGCCCACTCGTCCATCAGCAATCCGGCGCTTCAGATTCCTCCTCGACCAATCCGGTCTTACTGGAGCGAAACAACGGATTGAGATTTCGACAATCAGGATGGACCTCACATGATTTCTAAACGTCACCTTGCAATGGCCTCGGTTAGCGCCGTCGCTTTCAGCACCCTTGCATTCGCACCAGGTTTTGCGGCTGCCCAAACCGCAGCAGCGGCGGAAGAGCCAACCGGCATTGAGACCGTGATCGTTACGGCTCGTAAGCGCGAAGAAAGCAGCCAAGATGTGCCTGCCTCGCTGACCACGGTGCGCGGTGATGCATTGACGACCCTGACCTCGGGCGGCGCTGACATGAACGCCTTCTCCGGTCGCGTGCCATCGCTAGTTGTTGAAAGCTCGTTCGGCCGCACCTTCCCGCGCTTTTATCTGCGCGGCCTAGGGAATTCCGACTTCGATCTGAACGCTTCCCAGCCTGTTTCCTTGATCTATGACGAAGTGGTCTTCGAAAACCCAGTTCTCAAAGGCTTTCCCGTATTTGACGTAGAGCGCATCGAAGTGCTGCGCGGGCCACAAGGCACTTTGTTCGGCCGCAACACGCCAGCAGGGATCGTGAAATTCGACAGCGTAAAGCCAAATGGCAAATCTGGCGGCTATTTGAAGGGCGGCTTCCGCTCGTTCGGCGGCCGTGATGCTGAAGGGGCTTTGGGTGGCGCATTGAGCGACACGGTATCCTTCCGCGTCTCAGCCTTGCTGACCGGCCAAGACGACTGGATCACGAACACCGGACCTTTGGCTGAAAAGAATCTGGGCGGCTTTGATGACCGTGCGATCCGTGGCCAATTGCGCATCCAACCCAGCGATCAGCTCGACATCTTGTTGAACGCACACGCTCGCAAGCTCGAAGGTACGTCGCAAATCTTCCGCGCCAACGTCATCACCAAGGGCAAGCGCGGCTTGAACAGCAATTTCGTTGCCGATCGCGTTAGCTATGACCAAGGTGAAGGCAACAACCAAGAGCTTGAGTCCAAGGGCCTCACTGCCCGCATCGCTTATGACTTCGGCAACGTCACCCTGACCTCGGTCACTGGCTATGAGACCCTGACCTTCTATGGCCGTGGCGATATCGACGGTGGCGTAGCCGGCGTTGGCCCAGGCTTCATCCCCTTCAGCTCCGATACGGCTGACGGCGTTGACGATCACAAGCAAGTCACGCAGGAATTGCGTCTGTCCAGCAATGGCGACGGTGCGCTTAGCTGGCAAGTTGGGGCCTATGTGTTCCAAGAAGAGCTGTCGATCTTCTCGCTCGGCTTCTTCTCGCCAACCGGCATCTTCACCGATGCGCGTCAAACCCAAGACACCGATTCTTGGGCATTGTTCGGCTCCTTGACCTATAAGCCAAGCGACCGTTTGGCTCTGACGGCTGGCCTACGCTATTCCGACGACAGCAAAGACTTGGTTGCCCGAGGCGGCATCGCCAATATTGCTCCAGTCCGCAAGAGCGTTTCGGATGAAGCTGTGTCCTGGGACTTGTCGGCAACCTATGAAGCCACCGAAGCGGTCAATGTGTATGCTCGCGCTGCACGCGGCTATCGCGCGCCTTCGATCCAAGGCCGCATCTTGTTCGGTACCGCCGTCACCACGGCGAAGTCTGAATTTGTGACCTCATTTGAAGCCGGCGTGAAAGCCTTTGCGATGGATCGCAAGATCCGGGCAGACTTCAACGTTTTCGCCATGAACATTGAAGACCAGCAATTCACCGCCATCGGTGGCGCTGGCAACTTCAACCAATTGCTGAACGCCAAAGAAGGCAAGGCTTCGGGTTTCGAAGCTGAACTTCAGTGGTTGCCAACGCAAAACTTGTCGTTTGCCGGTTCGCTGTCGTACAACAAGACCGAAATCAACGACCCTGCCCTGACCGTTGGCGCGTGCGGTGCGCCCTGCACCCTGCAAAACCCTCTGGTCGGCGGCAATGCCAAGATCGATGGCAACCCCTTCCCGAACGCGCCAGAGTGGATTGCCAATGTGTCGGCAAAATATTCCAAGCCATTCGGCAACGGCCATGAGTTCTTCGCTCTGACCGATTGGGCCTATAAGGGTGAGACCTATTTCACCCTCTATAAGTCGATCGAATTCTCCGAAGACGGCTATTGGGAAGGTGGTCTGCGCACCGGTGTCACCTTGTTCGACAACAAGTATGAGATCGCTGCTTATGGCCGCAACATCACCAATGAAGAGCGTTTGGTCGGTGGTATCGACTTCAACAATCTGACGGGCTTCACCAATGCGCCACGCATCTGGGGCGTTGAAGCGAAAGTCAATTTCTAAGCTTTAGATAGGTTTGATCTAAGCAAAAATGGCGGGCCTGACAGATCACTGTCGGGCCCGTTTTTTGTACAGTGCGATAGAGGCGACTCGTGGGTCATCCTCCGCTATAGTGTGTTCCTGCATGGGGGGATGCGCGTGATCGCTTTATTCGGCGATATTCATTCAAATATCCAAGCGCTTGAAGCGTGCTTGGAGGATGCCGAGGCGCATGGCGTCACCCGCTACGTGTTTTTGGGCGACTTTGTTGGCTATGGCGGCGACCCCGGAAAAGTCCTGGCCAAGATCGAAGCTATGGTCGCTGACGGTGCCGTTGCGGTCAAAGGCAATCATGATGATATGGCCAGCGACTTTGATCGCGAGATGAATGAGACGGCCGCGAGTGCCGCCAATTGGACGCGCAATCAATTGTCACGAGAGCAGCAAGGGTTTCTTGATAGCCTTCCCATGGTGGTTGAGGACGAAGACCGCCTTTATGTCCACGCAGACGCTTCAGCGCCTGAAAAATGGCGCTATGTGACCGATTGTGCCAGTGCGCAGCTGTCGCTGGAAGGCACCCAAAGCCGCATCGTCGTTTGCGGGCATGTGCATCAGCCCGCGATTTATGGCTTGGCCAGTGATGGGTCGATCTCGCGCTTCGTTCCCGCAGAGGAAGCCAAAGTCCCCCTTCTCAGTTCGCGACGCTGGCATGTGGTTTTGCCCAGTGTTGGCCAGCCACGTGATGGCAATCCGCTCGCTGGCTATGGCCTCTATGACCCTGTCACACGTCAACTTGAGTTTCGGCGGTTGCCGTATGACATCGATGGAGCTGCCGCTTCTATTCGTGCAGCAGGCCTGCCTGGCAGGTTAGCTGACCGCCTACATGTTGGGCGCTAAGCCATGGGCGCGTCACACATGATCGAAACCGGCATGGTGATTGACGACTTTACCATTGGCGAGATTGTGCATCGCGGCGGCATGGCAGTGCTGTGGCGCTGCACCCACCCTGAAATCCCCTTCCCGCTCTTGATGAAAGTGCCGCGCCTCGCCGATGGCGAAGACCCTGCGGCGATCGTTAGCTTTGAGATGGAGCAGATGATCCTGCCACGCCTGTCAGGCCAGCATGTGCCCAAGACCTTTGGTGTCGGCGATTTCTCAAAACAGCCCTATATCGTCGTGGAAGAGATTGCTGGCGAGACCTTGCTGCCAAAGCTGAAGGAATTGCCGCTGCCTGCTGAGGAAGTCGCCCGCATTGGCATTGCTTTGGCCACCGCGCTCGATTCCCTACACCGCCAAAACGTTATCCACCTCGACCTCAAACCCTCTAACATCTTGTTCAGGGCCAGTGGTGAAGCGGTCCTGATTGATTATGGTCTGTCGCACCATACCGATTTACCCGACCTAATGGCTGAGCAATTCCGCCTGCCCTATGGCACCGCGCCCTATATGGCCCCCGAACAAGTGTTGGGCGTCCGCAATTATCGCCGGTCTGACGTGTTTGCGTTGGGTGTGCTGCTCTATTTCTTTACCACTGCCGTGCGCCCCTTTGGCGACCCCATTAGCTTGAAGGGCTTGAAAGAGCGTCTCTGGCGCGATCCCATCCCCCCGCGCCGATGGCGAGAGGATATTCCACCTTGGTTACAGGAAGTTATCCTTCGTTGCCTCGAGCCCAATCCGGAACAACGCTATCCCACCGCCGCCCAGGTCGCCTTTGATCTGAAGAATCCAGACCAGATCGTGCTGACACCACGCGGCCAGCGCTTACAGCAGGATTCCTGGCTCACGGCATTCCGGCGGAAACACAATCGAGAGACCTATGCCCCAGCTCGCAAACTGGCAAGCCAGAGTAAGTTTGCCGCCGCCCCGATTATTCTGGTGGCGCTGGACCCGACGACAATCAATGGCCCGCTCGGCCGGGCATTGCGGGACAAATTGCAAAGCACCCTAGCAGCCACACCCCAAGCGCGCGCTGTGGTCATGACGGTTTTGAACAATAGTGTCGTGGCCTTGGATCAAAACCCCGTCGTCACGTCGCCCAATCGGCACGTGGCGCGTATGGTTGCCTTGAAACAATGGGCAAAGCCTTTGGGTCTGGAAGAGCAAGCCATCTCCTATCACGTGCCCGAAGCGCTCAACACGGCTGAAGCCATTTTAGATTATGCCCGCGCCAACCATGTCGATCACATCATTATGGGTGCCCGGGCAGAAAGCACGGTACGTAATCTTTTAGGGGCAGTTTCAGCCCAAGTTTCCGCCCACGCCCCCTGCACCGTAACGGTGGTGCGTCGTCGAGAATGGCCGATACCAGATGAAAGCGATAAGACATAGGAGAATAGGATGAAAATTAGAAATAAGTATGTGAATTTATGTAATTTAATAGCCGTTCTTTTTTGCTTGAGTTTCAATTCAAGTCACGCGCAGGGTGTCAGACCCGTCGATGTTCAAACCGCATTTGCCAATGGCGTTCTCGCCTGTTCAAAAGCAGTAGGACGGGATGTCGCACTCGACAAAGTAGAAGGACTTGAAAAAGGAACCATCTCCCTTGCGGACCCAAATACACCTGCCCTTCTAAAGGCCAGCGAGGGCGAAAAGCTCTATGATGTTGGCCCAGCGAAAGGCATTGTCGTAATCCTTGTTGATAACTCCAAAAACTGTCAAATCATGGCTTACGGCCCGCGTGTCTTGCCGAGCTATGCATTGGTTGAAAAGGAATTGCTGGCTCAATCCGATGAATGGAAGAAAATTCAGAAGGAAACGACGCCAGATGACTTTATCGAACGCTATGAGCGCGTCGAAAGCGATGGCACATATGTGCATATTTTCTTGATGGGTGGTGAGCCGGGAATGGGCTCTAGGATGTTTCGATTCCCGATGTTTACAGCCGATGTGACGCGTTTTCCCGCAAATTATTTAGAGACTTCGACGACTGCTTTTACAAACGGGGCCGTATTATGCGCCAATGCAATGTACCAAGGAATCAGGCTGGATGCTTTGCCCGCTGAAGATCTGCGCGACTGGACCTTACTTGAACAGAACAAGAGTCCTAGTCAAAACTATAGCCGCTATGGGATGGCGCCGGTCGCCGAGGTCGTCAGCATGTCTTCGAGCAGCAAGTCCGACTGCTATATTGGCGGGGCGTGGCTGGATGCAGAAGCTTCGCTTAACGCCGCAATAGCAAAACTGACGCAAAGCTTCCCAAGCTTGAAGGAAGTCAGCCGGCGCGACCGCGGCAAAGTCAAAACAATTCTGTTCACTCTCAAAGATGCCAATCAGACCGACATCCTTTTTGTGTTCACGCTCGAAAAAATTGGCGGTGTTGCAGCGTCAGAAAAACGCGCAAAACTGAGTTTAGAAATGCAAAAGGCCGACCAACAGAAGTGATGGGTGGTGTCCCTTTCAAAATCAGCCCTTTGAGTTTAGGAAGATGGCCATGTCACACAATAGCTTTGGCCATCTTTTCCGTGTCACCACTTGGGGCGAAAGCCATGGGCCTGCGCTTGGCTGCGTGATTGATGGTTGTCCAGCGGGGATTGCCTTAACGGCTAGCGATATTCAAGGCGATCTCGATCGCCGTAAGCCCGGCACCAGCCGCTTTGTCACGCAAAGACGCGAAGCCGATGAAGTGCGCATTCTCTCGGGCATTTTTGAGGATGATCGCACTGGCGGGCCGGTAACCACGGGCACCCCCATCAGCCTGATGATCGAAAACACCGATCAGCGCAGCAAGGACTATTCCGACATCCGCGACAAATGGCGTCCGGGACACGCGGACTACACCTATGACGTCAAATATGGCGTGCGCGATTATCGCGGTGGGGGCCGGTCCAGTGCGCGCGAAACCGCTGCCCGTGTCGCCGCAGGCGCAGTCGCCAAAAAAGTCTTAGGGCCAAAGATCACGATCCAATGCGCGCTGATCCAGATCGGCCCGCACAAGATTAATCGCGCCAATTGGGACTGGTCGCAAACCCGCGAAAACCCATTCTTCGCGCCCGACGCTGCCATCGTACCTGTATGGGAGGCTTACCTGGATGAGATCCGCAAAGCAGGCTCTTCCACCGGGGCTATCCTAGAAGTCGTCGCAACTGGTGTCCCTGCAGGCTGGGGCGCGCCCATTTATGGCAAGCTCGACGCTGATCTCGCCTCCGCGCTCATGTCTATCAATGCGGTCAAAGGTGTTGAGATCGGGGCAGGCTTTGAGGCGGCAATGTTAAGCGGCGAGACCAATGCCGATGAAATGCGCCGTGGTCCCAATGGCGAGGTCAGTTTTGCCTCGAATAATAATGGTGGCATCCTGGGTGGCATCAGTACCGGCCAAGACATTGTCGCCCGGTTCGCGATCAAGCCGACTTCCTCTATTCTAAACGAAGTCAACAGCTTAAACCGCGATCTTGAAGAAGTCTCACTCCGGACTATCGGCCGTCATGACCCCTGCGTTGGGATACGGGCGGCCCCGGTTGGGGAAGCCATGATGGCATGCGTTTTGGCAGATCATATGCTGCGCCATCGTGGCCAAAAAGGTGGTTAGGTCTGATGGGGCCATCTGATCGACCAGAGCTTTTGGGGCGTGCGTTCATCAGTGATTTTGACTCTCGGCCTGCCCGTGCCTTTGTGCTTGCCGGTATTGGTCTGTTCGGTTTAGCCGGATTTGCGAGCCTTGCCCTCCTTCGGACGATCCCGGTTGCGCCACTCCTCTGTATGGCCGCTCTAGTCTTTCATTTTGCGCCAGCGCTCTGGCCACGCAGAGCGGCAATTGACCTCAAAACGGAGGGCTTCCGGCTGGACGGTCTTGGCCTCATCCCGTGGGAGGCGATTGGTACGGTCAATTATCATGAGCGACAGATTAATCAGAACGCCAAAGCCCGTTTGGTGGCGCTGCTCGAGATCGAGCTGGTCGCTACATTTGATCTCGCCATAGTCCGTCCAGATGCTGGGCCAGCTTGGCGGCGCCTACAGGCCCGAAACTGGCGCAAAGTTGGCGATAGCCATTTGACGATCCTGCTGTCTGGCCTCACCGACAGTCCACGCGATATTCGCCAAGCGTTTGAAGTGTTTTTGGGCTTTCCGATCACAGGTCCGCGTGGGCTGGTGGCCTAAGCTTGACCTTGATCATTTTGAACGCGAAGAACAGCAAAATCGCTGAAATCAAACCGATAGCCAGGTAAAGCTGGCCCTTCTCGCCTGCAACTGTGCCGACGGTGACGATCAGTGCCCAAGCAACGACTGTATAGGCTAAGGCAGATACGACAATCCAAGCGGCAAACAGGCCAAAGGGAACGCCAAAGAACCCCGCTGCGATATAGGCGGGTATCCGTGTGCCCGGCACAAAGCGGGCGATCAGCAAGGTTTTGCCGGGATGGGCTACGATCTTGGCGCGGACTTGCGCGACGCCGGGCTTTTCTGAAAACCGATGTGCCCAGCTTTGCGTCCGCCCAGCCCAACCAAGCCAATATTTCCACAAGTCACTGATAATCAGACCAACCAGCATCGCGCTGACAATCAGCGCACCATCGGCCATGTGATCCATGCCGGGATGGGCAAAGGCCGTCACAGCCCCAAGGACTGCCGCATCCTCTTGGACGAACGGAGCAATGAAGGCGCTGAGGTAAATGAGATAGTCAGATGGGATCATTGAAGACAAAACGCGGGCAATTCATTTCTGGTTACAAACCAAGCTGACGCGCAGCCAAGTCGCGCATGATTTCTTCAGAGCCTCCGCCAATCGCATTCACCCGCACTTCGCGGTAGATACGTTCAATCCGCGATCCGCGCATATAGCTGGCCCCGCCCAAGATTTGGCTAGCCTCGCGCGCACAGAACTCAAGAGTCTCGGTTGCTTGCACCTTCAGTAGACAAAGATCGGCTACAGGCGTCTCGCCTTGGCTGACCCGCCACGCGCATTGGTCCAGCCAAGCCGTGGAGGCTGCGATTTTTTGCACCATTTGCGCCACTTTGTGCCGGACGACTTGGTGATCGGCTAAGCGCTTACCAAACGTCTTGCGCTGGCGGGCCCAGATAACCGCATCTTCAACGCAGGCCCGCGCGGCACTTAAAGCGCCCGACGCCATGCCCAATCGCTCACCATTGAAGTTGGCCATGATGCCATAGAAGCCACCATTCTCCGGTCCAATCAGATTTTCGGCTGGCACTTCCACATCTTCAAAAAAGATTTCGGCCGTATCTGAGGCCCACCAGCCCTGCTTTTTCAACAGGTTGCGGGTGACACCTTTGGCATTGGCATCAATCAGTAATAGGCTGATCCCGCCTGCTCCCGGCCCGCCCGTCCGCACGGCCGTCGTCAACCAATGAGAGGTGCAGCCGCCGGTGATATAAAGTTTAGAGCCATTGACCCGGAACATATCGCCATCACGTACGGCACGTGTTTGCAAGTTCGCGACATCAGAGCCTGCGTCCGGCTCGGTAATGGCGAGGCTGATTTGTTGTCGGCCTGCTAAGACCTCTGGGGCGAGGCTTGCTTTCATTGCGTCACTGCCTGCTGCCAAAACGGGGGGCAGGCCGATGCCATGAATCATGAGGGCGGCTGTGATCCCGCCTGCGCCAATGCGGCCCAACTCTTCACTGGTGACGATGCCGTGGTGCCAGTCATAATCTGCCCCACGCCCAGTACCGCCATATTCCACCGGATAGCCCGCGCCCAAAAGGCCAAAAGCCCCAGCGCGCAAAAACAAATCACGGGGGATAGACCCTGCCTCGTCCCACTGATCAACATAGGGCATGATCTCGCGATCAATGAAGCGACGCAATTGGGTGCGCCAAAGGCTGTGGCTCTCGCCCATGAATGGGGATTTGGGGCGGAGCGAGTCGAAATCGAGTGAGTCAGGCATAGCCAAACTTAAGCAGGCTTTCCCCGCCCTGACCAGTGGCCAAAGCGGGAAAGCCCTCGCGTGGCTTAGTCGTCGGCCTCTTCGGCAACCTGATAGACCAAGGCCTGACCACGCCGCGTGATCGTGATATAGTCGCCGACAAACAAACGGTGGTCGGCGAGATGGTCGAACGCATCATCTGGGCCTTCATTCTTCTCATCGTAATGGACGCGCCAACGCCCACCTTGATGGCTGAGCCAACCATCCGCAATGTCCTCTGGATCCGGCGAAAAGCGTTTAACCGTGCACTGCGCGCGATGGGCCTTCCAAGCTTCCGCGTCCAGATGTCCATCCTGACGCAAGGGCGCGATAACCACATAGCCGTGGCGGCTGTCGCCTGTGGGGTAGCCAGCTTCTGGGTTGCGGGCGAGGCGCAGGATCATTTGTGTAAGACCAGACATGATTTGTCCTTTCAAAGTATGGTTGCGCTGCTTCAATGGCAGAGCATCAAGGAGGGGGTGGTAACTGTCTTCAGAAGCGTGCGGGTGACGCCGCCGAACACAAACTCCCGCGCGCGGCTGTGCCCATAGGCTCCAGCAACCAAAAGCCCCGCCCCATGAGCAGTGCAGGCCTTGAGGATTTCAGAAGCCGCGTCTTTTGAGGCATCCATGAGCTCGATTTGGGCGGTGATCCCTTGTCGACCGAGCCAGTCCTGTAGCCGCGCAGGATCGCTTAAGTCTTTGCCTTCATCCTCAAGCGCACCAACCGATTGAATGATTATGACTGTGCTGGCTTTGCGTAACAGTGGAAGCGCAGCTTTTGCGGCGCGGCCGGCTTCGACACTGCCGTCCCAAGCAATCAAAGCGGTCCCCGTCAGCATGCTGATTGGCGTCCGCGGGATGAAGATGGGCGCGTGGGCGTCCATCAGCAGTGCTTCAAAAACTGGCGAGATGTTGGTTTTGCCGCGCACGGTCTCGCAGGCAAACATCACGATGTCGCTCAAGGCCGCCCGGCGCGCCAATAAGCGATCTTGCAGCCCAACGAGCCGCTCGACCGTCAATCCAGCATGCCCGCCTGCCAAAGCTTCCACCCGGGCTTGGACGTCGTTCCAAGCTTGTTCATTACCATCGCGGGCCGATTGGATCAGGGTCGCCGAGGTGGTGGCAAATGCGCCATCAGCAGACCAAGCCATGAGTTCGGTTGGGTCCATTTGCGCATAGACGCTGGCGACCTTGCCATTCACCAAGTCAGCGAGGGCCAAGCCTTGCTGTAGAAGTGCGACATCGGTTTCGTCACCCCGCAAGGGTACAAGAATTTCTGCCAAGATATCAGAATGAGTCATTTTGCTTCCTCCACCGCCATAAAACCGTGCGACGCGCTTATGGTTCCAACATGGACCCGCCCTTCGCCCCACCTTTTTGCTGAGATGTCCACTGGCATTTCGGTGTCATTCTCGGCATGAGTGTGTTTCCACGCCTAAGACATGGGGGCGCGCCACCTGCGTCCGCAAGTGACAATCAACCACATGAGACAAATGGCCACACAAGCTCCCGCCTCCCCGCGTAAAACCGCCAAATCCGCCCCGCCGCGCGCGTGGCAGCGCATGTTGTCGGGCCGGCGTCTAGACCTGCTAGACCCCTCGCCTTTGGATATTGAGATTGAAGATATCGCCCATGGTCTTGCGCGGGTTGCGCGCTGGAATGGCCAAACAACGGGCGACCATGCCTTCTCGGTCGCCCAACACAGCCTGATTGTCGAAGAAATTGCGGCCTATATTGAGCCGAGCTTGACGCCCCAGCAACGCTTGATGGCGCTGCTCCATGATGCCCCTGAATATGTAGTCGGGGATATGATCAGCCCATTTAAAAACGCGCTGGGCGTCGATTATCGCGCATTTGAGGACCGGTTGGAGCGCGCCGTCCATATCCGCTTCGGCCTGCCGCCCAAGACGCCTGCGCCGCTAAAGAAACTGATCAAACGCGCCGATCTTGCCTGCGCCTTTTTTGAAGCCACCCAGGTTGCGGGCTTTGGCCACGAGGAATCGGTGGGCTTTTTTGGCGCGCCGCCAGCTGGCCTAGCTGTTACGATTGACCCTTGGCCTGCCCGTCAGGCCCAAGCGGCCTATGTTGCCCGTCATCAGGCCTTGATCGCCGAAATTGACGCGCAAAACCTGCCCCAGCGGCACAAGAAAGTCGTGTAATGCCCTATATTTCAGTCTGTTCTCTCGCTTTGGTCCCGTCTACCGTCACGCGCTTACGGCCATGGGGCATGATCACACTTCTGGACCCGACCAGCATGATTGAAACCCCTGCTGGCTTGTCGCCAGACACACATCTGAAGCTTGGCCTTAATGACGTTACTTATGTGCAAGAAGGCTTGATCACGCCCGCCGAAGCCCATGTCTCAGCCATTTTGGACCATGTGCAAGCGTGGGACCAGGCCGCACCTTTAGTCGTGCATTGTTGGGCTGGTGTCTCGCGTTCAACGGCGTCTGCCTTTATGGCCGCTTGTGCCCTTAACCCTGACGTGCCCCCACTCAAAATCGCGCACTTCATCCGTGAGGCTTCACCGACTGCTACTCCCAATCGCCTTTTAACCCGTTACGCCGATGATCTATTAGGTCGAGGTGGCGCGATGGTCGATGCGATTGACGCGATTGGCCGTGGCGAAGATTGTTGGGAAGGTGTAGCCTTCGATCTGCCAGCCCGGTGGGAGCCCTAATATGAATGCCACGCCACGCGTCATTATCGGCCTATCCGCCGTCGTCGTGGCAGCCAGCGGCAAGGGCCCTGAAGTTTTGTTGAGCGGCAGCCCGGGTGCAATCGGCCTGCCCTTTGGCAGCTTTGACCCAATCGGCCACCGCACGTTTGAACTGGCCGTGCGCGACTTTGTGACCTCTCAAACAGGCTTCGCGCTTGGCTATGTCGAGCAACTCTACACGTTTGGCGACAAAGGCCGCGAAGCCCCCGTGGCCGACATGGGCCAATCCTCAGACGCCGATCGCGTGGTCTCCGTTGGCTATATTGCTTTGGCTGGCAGCATTGATGAGGGCCAGCGCCGAGCGGGCGTATGGGCGGACTGGTACCGGTTTTTTCCGTGGGAAGATCGTCGCAGCGAAGCAGGTTTGCGGGCCATCGATCTGCTCCTGCCGGACCTGAAGGCTTGGGCGACCACGACGGAGCGGCAAAGCCGTGTCGCCATGGCGTTTGGCCTGCATGGCCAGTCGTGGCAGGAATCCCAAGTGCTTGACCGGTTTGAGCTCCTGTATGAAGCGGGCCTTGTGCAAGAAGCCCAACGCGACCGCGCGAAGGGCCAAGCGTCCGCTGCGCCTGCGGCTGAGCGCACTTTTGTGGGCGAGCCACTGGTCTCCGATCACCGCCGAATCCTTGCCACCGCCATGGGCCGTTTACGCGCGAAAATCCGCTATCGCCCCATTGTTTTCGACTTGGCCCCTGCCCGCTTCACCTTGAGCGAATTGCAAGATTTGGTGGAGGCCTTGTGTGGCGTGAAACTGCACAAGCAAAACTTCCGCCGGACGCTCGAGCGCTCTGGCCTCGTCGAATCAACCGGCGCCATGCATGCTGAGACCGGGGGCCGTCCCGCCATGCTATTCACGCGCAGCGCCACGAGCCGACAGGCAGGTGCATCGGGGCTAAGCCTACCGCTGGCAAAGCGCTAAACCTTCCTCCAGCGATCTGTTTCAACACGCCACGTCGCTTTTCATTTGACAGACCCTTATGCTCACACTAAGTATAAGCCCCTACGCCAAACACGGCTTTTGCCGAGGCGCAAGGCACTAATGCTCAGTCTGAGTATTAGTGGTCAGGAGAATGAATATGGCCGTTCTGGATTTAGGTTCGAAACCCGCTCGCGAAGTCAGCCCAGCTGCTGGCTCGCGCCAGCTTTCTCCCGCCGCTGCGCGCGGCCTCGTCTATGATGCCGCGGTCAAAGCAGAGACCGACCACCTCTTTGAAATCGTGCGCCATGTGATCTCGCCCTTGGAATGGCCAGCCTATGCCCCCTTGATCGCGGCCATCAACCGGCTGAAGAAAGAACGCGATGCCGTTATCTTGGCCCATAATTATATGACGGCAGAAATCTTCAATTGCGTAGGCGATTTTCGCGGCGACAGTCTTGGCCTTGCGCGCGAAGCCGCCAAGGTTTCGGCCAAAGTGATTGTGCAAGGTGGCGTCCATTTCATGGCCGAAACCTCCAAAATCCTCTCGCCTGACAAAACTGTGCTGATCCCATCCTTGAAGGCTGGCTGCTCGCTGGCCGCGTCCATCACAGGTGCCGATGTGCGCTTGATTAAGGCGCGTTATCCGGGTTTGCCTGTGGTCACCTATGTCAACACGACGGCGGAAGTAAAAGCCGAGAGCGACATTTGCTGCACGTCGTCCAATGCGATCCAAGTAGTCGAAACCATCGCGAAAGAATGGGGCGTGGATCAAGTCATTATGTTGCCGGACGAATATCTGGCCAAAAATGTTGCCGCACAAACGGGCATCAAAATCATCTCCTGGAAGGGCAAATGCGAAGTGCATGAGCGCTTTACCGCCGATGATATTGCCGAGATCCGCGCCTCTCACCCCGGTGCCATCATTTTGGCGCACCCCGAATGTCCGCCTGAAGTCGTCGCAGCCTCTGACTTTACCGGCTCCACCGGCGCGATGAGCGATTATGTGCAGGATTATAAGCCACAAAAAGTGGTTCTGATCACCGAATGCTCCATGAGCGACAATGTCGCCGTGGCCAATCCGGATGTGGAATTCATCAAGCCCTGCAATCTATGCCCGCATATGAAGGTCATCACGCTGGAAGCCATTTATGATGCGCTGAAAGAGATGCGCTATGAGGTGGAAGTCGATCCAGATATTGCCGCGCGTGCCAAGCAAGCGGTCGACGCCATGTTGGCCATTCCCCCTGCCCCGGCTGGCAAATTTGATCCTACGCGCCAGGTCCCTGACTCTTTGGAATTGATCTAACGTGGACACACAACGCCTGAAGGACGGTAGCGTCCTGATCATCGGCGCGGGTCTGGCTGGCCTGTTCCTTGCCCTGAAACTTGCGCCGCGCCCGTGCGTGGTGGTCTCGCCAGCGCCTTTTGGGCAAGCAGCGTCAAGTGCTTGGGCGCAAGGCGGGCTCGCTGCGGCCCTCGCCCCAGAAGATAGTGCGCAAAGCCATGCGAAGGATACAATCGCGGCTGGCGCAGGCTTGGTGGACCCAATTGTCGCCATGCTGATCGCCAAGGACGGGCCAGCGCGGGTGCGTGACCTGTTAGACTTGGGCGTTGCCTTTGATCGCCATGAAGATGGCAGTCTCGCCCTTTCCTTGGAAGCTGCCCACAGCCATGCCCGCGTGGCACGCGTTGCCGGCGATTTGGCTGGCCGCGAGATCATGGCCAATCTGATCAAAGCGGTCCGGGCATGCGATCACATCACCTTGGTTGAAGGCGTTGCTGCGCGTGCCCTTTTGCAAACCGAAACAGGGCGCATCGGCGGCGTTTTGGCCATGAATGGCAAGCCGATCCGCTTGGAGGCCGAAGAAACCGTGCTGGCCACAGGCGGCTCCGGCGGCTTGTTCCGCGTGACAACAAATCCGGTGGAAGCGGCCGGCCAAGGCTTAGGCATGGCGGCGCGTGCTGGCGCGCTTGTTGCGGACGCTGAATTCATCCAATTCCACCCCACCGCCATGGATTTGGCGCGCGACCCGGCCCCCTTGGCAACCGAAGCCCTCCGGGGTGACGGCGCACAACTCGTCAATCAAGACGGCACGCCCTTCATGGTGGGCTATCATCATCTCGGCGACCTTGCGCCGCGCGATACGGTAGCCCGTGCGGTGGCAAGCGAGATAAAGGCTGGTCGGGGCGCTTATTTGGATTGCCGCAGCGCCATTGGGGCTGGCTTCCCGGAACATTTCCCGACTGTCTTTGCGGCTTGTGCGGCTGCGGGGATTGACCCTCGCGCCGACCTCATCCCGATTGCCCCGGCGGCCCATTATCATATGGGCGGCATTGTGACCGATGTTTGGGGCAAAACCACGTTGGACGGCCTTTCTGCCATTGGAGAATGCGCTTCTACGGGTGTGCATGGTGCCAATCGATTGGCCTCTAACTCGCTTCTTGAAGCCGTGGTGTTTGCCCATCGGGTTGCTGAACGTCTGCGCGACGCGACTTCCGGTGGAACGGCAGGCGGCGACGCCCCCACGATTTCGCCCTTGCCCAAAGACGCCTTGCAGTTTCTGCGGACCGAAATGACCGCCAAAGCCGGTGTGGTGCGCGATGCAGCGGGCCTGACGAGCCTCGTCTCGACAATCGAAGATCTGAAGGCTCAGCATGGCCGCACCAATGAATTGATCACCGCAGGACTGATTGCGAAAGGCGCCTTGGCCCGCCAAGAAAGCCGCGGCGGCCATTATCGCAGCGACTTCCCGAAAGAACACAATCCTGCCAAGCGCAGCTTCGTCACCCTGGATTTAACCCGATGACCTTCTTACCCGATGTGGTGCTAGAGCCGATTGTTCGCATGGCACTTGCCGAAGATTTAGGGCGGGCGGGCGATGTCACGACGCTGGCGACCGTCGACCCTGATCTTGAGGTGCACTGGGTGTTGCGGGCACGCAGCGCAGGAATTTTGGCGGGATTGGATGCCGCCGCGTTGACCCTGCGCCTGATTGATCCAGCAGCCGTCTTACAGCCGCACCTGAAAGAAGGTGCCGTCCTCGCCGCTGGCGATGTGATCGCCACCTTGCACGGCAAAGCCCAAAGCCTGTTGATGGCCGAGCGCGTCATGCTGAACTTCCTAGGCCCCTTGTCAGGCATTGCGAGCCTAACGGCCCGCTATGTCGAGGCGGTAAAGGGCACCAACGCCAAAATTACCTGCACGCGCAAAACGACACCGGGCCTGCGCGCGCTTCAAAAGAAAGCGGTGCGTTTAGGCGGTGGCTCTAACCATCGGTTTGGCTTGGATGATGCCATCCTGATTAAGGATAATCATGTTGCCGCCGCTGGTGGCATTGTGCCCGCTTTGACCCGCGCAAAAGCCTATGGCGGCCATTTGCTGCCCATCGAAGTGGAAGTCGATAGCCTCCAACAATTGGAAGAGGCCCTGCCCTTTGCCCCCACTTGCATCATGTTGGATAATTTCAGCTTGGCCGATTTGAAGACGGCTGTGGCACGCGTGGCGGGGGCTGTCACCTTGGAAGCATCCGGTGGGGTCAATTTGACGACCGTGGCCGATATCGCAGCTACGGGGGTGGATTATATCTCGGTCGGGGCCCTCACCCACTCGGCCCCCTGCCTCGATTTAGGGTTGGATGAGGCCTAACCCGGACGTCGCGCCAAAAAGACTCCGCAGACCATCAACAGCAAGCCAAGTGCCCGTGTCAGCGTCAAAGGATAACGCTGCGCTCCAAACAGCGCGAAATGATCAATCGCGGTCGCGCTGACCAATTGGCCGAGCAGAACCAAAAAGATCGCATTACCGACCCCGATGCGGGGCGCGGCGAGAGTCACGGACAGGACGTAAAAGGCAACCAAAAACCCACCGAGCCAAAAGCCAAAGGGTGCGACGGGTCTAAACGGATTGGTGGTGCCGGTCGCCAGAACAATTAAGCCCGTGGAGATGGTGCCGACAATGAACAGCACAAAGGCTGCGGCCACGGGGCTGCCAAGGCGCAGGCCTAGGCCACTATTGAGCGCAGCCATAATGGGAATGCCAAAACCCGCTAACAACATCAGGACCGAGAGCCAGACGGGTGCTGCTCCGCCACTCATCCCCCAGCGCGCCTTTGGGTGACGGTCTTGCCGCCAATCCCCCAATTGTCAGTCTCCACTTCGTCAATGATGACGACGGTCGTTTCCGGGTTCTTATTGAGCTCAACGCGCAGAAGTTCAGTTACGCCCGCAATGAGAGCGGCCTTCTTTTCTGGCGTCAGACCGTTTGGGGTTACTTTGATGTTCACAAAGGGCATGATCATTCCTACTGATCGAACCATGCTCTAGAACTTCGTCACTTTGGGCAAGCCTTTTTTGGGGTAGCAAAGGCTATTGCCGCAAGCGGAGCGGTACATTCGTCCCACCTGCTTGATTGCCTACACCAATTGGCACCGGAACTGGGGAGCCTGCATAATCGGAATTGATGATCAGCCGCGCATTATTGGTTAGATTGATGTTTCTCGCGACGATCACGCTCCATTGTGAGCTTTCGGCTACATCGCCAGTCGCGCTAACCTGCAGCCGCGTCATGGGCAAATAGATTGTCCCCAACAATTTATCTACATTGCTGGAAGCGATCGAAAAATTTGCATAATTGCCGCGCGTTGCCACGATCACGAAGCCTGCCCATAGGCCCGATTGTCGCCCTGACAGGGAAACGCTGCTACTCTGATTGGCCTCTAAGGCATTGCCGCCTGTGAACATCAGCAAGACATCGTCGCCCTCTAAGCGCCCTTGCCCTCGAAGCTTCAGGCTTTTGCAGAAATAATGTTCACCTGGCTCGAGTTTGAGAATGGATGTCCCCGTCATCGTATACTCAACGCGATGAAGGCCCGGCGGCAGAGACACCGTTCCGGCAGACCGGACTTGAGCGCCGCCGTCTGGCACAGTGGTGCAATCCGCAGATGGGGCAATCGCCCGACCTCGGAAGGGGTCAGTAAGCTTCAAAGCCCCGCTATTAGCAGCCGGAGTGAAACCCGCACCGATCGCCACGCCTGCCGCACGCGGGGCACCAGCTTCCACCGTAGCCAAATTTTTGAGCTCAAAATCACTGTTGGAATGGACAATGCAATTCTGGGCGCGGATGCCGCTATTATTCGCGGCGGTGATGGCCTTGCCACCTACCGTGCCATCATCGCCAATCACGCACAACGGCTGTACTTGCATTGATTCCGCGATGGATTTGACCTCAATCCGAAAGCCGCCAGGCGGAACCAAGTCGCCGAAAAAGGAGGGGCGTAGAGCAAGCCCTTCGACCGTAAAGGTGCCGTCACGGCCTTGCGATGCTTTAAAGGAAACAGTTGCACGGTTAGCGAATTCACCAACTTGGGCCATCGCAAAACGCTCAACATCACTGGTTGACTGGCGCGCACTGGCTCCAACCAAGATCAGATTTTGCGCCCCCGATAGCGCTGCCGCGTCGGCGGCAGATTGCATAAGCGCCTTCTCTGAGTTGAGCGCCACAAACTCACTGGTCATAGCAACAATCATCGCGAGCGGCACAAAAAGGAGGGCTGCAGTCAGAGCCATGTTGCCGGACTGGAGCGGGTCTTTCTTCAATTGTCGCAGAGGCGGCAGCAACAGCATTTGGGTCGCCCAAAATAAAAACAAACAAGTAGCCGATAAAAACAGAGAATTCTCGCTTCAAAGTTCTCAGCTTGATCTTAACATAATGATATTATGGAGAAAGTTCAGTTGATTCCAAGTTTAAGTATATACAATTTTTGGTGAGTTCTTGTGAAACCCATTAGAAAGGCGTCTAGATACCGACATAGCTCTTCACCTAGCCATTAGATAGGCGACGCACAAATGCCAAAAACGACGCTTGAAACGCGACCGGGTCTTCCAGAAAGGCGCCATGGCTGCCTTTGAAGAATTCCACCTTTGCCTGCGGGATCGTTTCCACCGCGCGCTTGGACCTTGACCACGCGACGATTTGATCGGACTTAGCCCAAGCAAAAAATACGGGCAGTTTAAGTGCCTGCGCTCGTGTCCTTAGATCAGCATTGGCTTCACCAAAACTGCGCCAAGCCTGTACAAGGATCGGTGCCATTACCGACCCTGCCGCGACGATGCGCGCGCGCTGCTCCTGCGCGGGCTTCACCGACAAAACCAGCCGATAATAAAGGCCAAATGCCCAAGGAAACCAGCGCGCGCCGCGGGCCCCGGCCTCAAAGAAACTGACCAACAGCTTGATTACCGCTGCCGCTAAAGGATCAAGCGGTGCCAGTCCACCAGGATTGCAAAGAACCAAGGCGCGTATGGCTTCTGGCTTTTCGAGGGCGGCGATCAATGCTGCTGCCCCACCTATGGAATTGCCAATGACTACGGGTTTTGCGTCGCCAAACAAGACAGGAATGAGGTCGCTTAGAACGGCAGCATAACGTGTGGCGCTGGCTGGCTGACCCGATGCATCGGGTGGGCTTGCGCCATGACCGGGCCAGTCGACACAAACCAATTCAAAACCCAAGGGCACCAAGGCGTCGACAAGGCTTTCGAAATCACGGCCGCCATGCGCCGTCGCGTGCAAACACAAGACCGGAAGCCCTGCACCCCGTCGCGCAATTGCGACATTCGTTCCTGCGGCTTCTACCAAGTCATAGGGCGGCTGAACGCCAATGGCGCGACGAAATTGACTGACTGGCAGAAAAGATTGGTTCATGCTCAATTAAGTGATATATATATCACTTATTGTCAAGCAGGAGGTCTCAAGCCGTGAAAAGTCGCAAATCGGGGCGATCCGAACTCCTCAAGGCTGCACAGCTGGAATTTGAAGAACAGGGCTTTGACGGCACCCAAACCAATGCCATTGCCCGACGTGCGGGCTATGCTCCACAAACCTTCTACCGGCACTTTCCCGACAAAAAGGCAATTTTCCTCGCAATCTATTTAGATTGGGCAGAAGCAGAGGCCCAAGCTTTGGCTAAAGCTGACACTGTTCCGGCGATGATCGATACGCTCCTAGACCATCATATCGCGCACCGATTGTTTCGTCGTTCCCTTCGACATTTAACGGCAATTGATCCAGAGATTGCCGCTGTTCGAGCGCAGACACGACAACAGCAAATGGGTGCCATCACCGCCAGCTTCCCACACCTTGCCGCAATTGAAGCACTCACCCTGATCTTCACGCTCGAACGTCTGTGCGATGCCTGGGCGGAGGGGGAGTTTGAGGCTTGCGGGATCTCGCGCGAGGCCGCGCGGGCGCACATGAGCACGATCCTAATGAACGCCTTGCGAGTAGCGCCATAGATGGGCTAGTCAGCGGCGATGGCCCATCGTCCCACCCGTCGCTTTTCAGCCAAAGGCCCTGCCCCACTCGGCCAAGAAGAGCAGGACTATATCCGCGATATGGTGGTTTATGAGGACGATGCGCTGATCGCCTTCAATAAGCCCTCCGGCTTAGCCGTTCAGGGTGGTTCAGGGGTGACGCGCGACGTGGATCGGCTGTTGGCTGCTTTCACCACCCGCAAAGGGCGCAAACCAAAACTCGTCCACCGTTTAGACCGTGAGACTTCTGGCCTGTTGATCGTCGCCAAGACCAGCCCTGCTGCCGCGCATTTATCGGCCCAATTTGCCGGACGACAGTTGGAGAAGCGCTATCTGGCGCTGGTTGGTGGCAAACTGGCGGCAGTGGAAGGTCAAATCGACCTGCCTCTGGTCAAAATCAAGTCCGGCGGCATCGACCTGATGCGTCCTGCCAATGCCGGAGAAGCAAACGCCCAAGCCGCCTTGACCGCCTATCGCGTCTTGGGGTCAGGCGCTGCAGCGTCCTTAGTGGAAGTAGCCCCGAAAACAGGCCGGATGCATCAAATCCGGGTCCATTTCGCCGCCATTGCTCATGCTCTGGCGGGCGATACGAAATATGGCGGGCTGCTCCTGCTCGCAGGCAAGCCCTGCCCGCGCCTGATGTTGCACGCTGCGGCGCTGGACTTCACCCATCCGACGACGGGTGAGCCCATCCACCTAAAAATACCCCCGCCGGAAGAATTTTCGGCGTTTGTGAAGTTGGTGTTGCCAAACTGAATCGGCCGACAGGCTTAGCCTGCCGCTTGCGCATCCTCACCGCGTTCGCGCTTAGCCCGTAGGCGCGCCAAGGCGCTCGCATAGGCCTTTGCAGACGCCACCAGCGTATCGGCATCAGCAGAGCGCGCCGTGACAAACCGGCCATGCTCACTCAAGCGAACCGAGACTTCGGCTTGCGCGTCAGTGCCTTCAGTGACCGCATGGACCTGATAGAGGTCCAAGACCGCACTGTGGGGGACCAAAGCGGAGATCGCATTGAAGACCGCATCGACCGGGCCATTGCCGCGTTGGGTGGTCCAAGCCGACTTGCCGTCAATTTCCAGATCGATTTCAGCGGTTTGTGGGCCATCGGTGCCCGCAACGACACGAAGACGCAAGACCTTAATCGCGTCGTCATAATGGGCTGCGGCATCATCAACCAAGGCGATGATGTCATCGTCATAGACGTGCTTCTTTCGGTCTGCGAGCGCCTTAAAGCGTCCAAATGCGTCTTGGAACGCATTGTCGGACAATTCATAGCCCATATCGCGCAGCTTATCTTTAAAAGCGTGGCGGCCCGAATGCTTGCCCATGACTAGATTGGTTGCGCCTTGGCCAACATCTTCGGGGCGCATGATCTCGTAGGTTTGGGCGTGCTTCAGCATACCATCCTGATGGATACCGCTTTCATGCGCGAAGGCGTTCTTGCCAACAATCGCCTTATTATATTGGACGGGGAAGCCCGTGATGCGGCTGACCATCTTAGAGGCCATCATCAAACGCGTCGCATCTACGACCGTCGTATAGGGCATTCCATCACCACGGACGCGGAGCGCCATGATGATTTCTTCCAGGGCTGCATTTCCTGCCCGCTCACCCAAGCCATTGATAGCGCACTCAATCTGGCGTGCACCCCCTTGGACAGCGGCCAAGGAGTTGGCGACCGCAAGACCCAAATCATTATGGCAATGGGCGGAGAAAATGACATCATCTGCGCCCGGCACATTGGCGATCACATCGGCAAACAACGCCCCATACTCGCTGGGGAAAGAATAGCCGACCGTATCAGGCAAATTGATGGTGGTGGCACCAGCGCGGATCGCGGTTTCCACGGCGCGCAACAAAAAGTCACGCTCGGTCCGGGTGGCATCTTCGGCGGACCATTCGACATCGTCGGTATAGTTCCGCGCCAAAGAGACCGAGCCATGAATGGCTTCGAGCACGGCCTCAGGCTCCATCTGCAGCTTGTGCTTCATATGGATGGGCGAGGTCGAAATAAAGGTATGGATCCGCTTCAAGGGTGCAGGGCGGACGGCTTCCGCGCAGCGCTCAATATCCTTTGCCCCTGCCCGCGACAAACCGCAGACGGTGCTGGTCTTGATGGTGCGTGCGATGGCTTGAACGGCATCGAAGTCGCCTTGGCTGGCAATCGGGAAACCTGCCTCAATGACATCGACGCGCATATCTTCGAGCAATTTGGCGAGCTCGATCTTTTCGTCATGAGTCATAGAAGCGCCGGGCGACTGCTCGCCATCGCGCATGGTGGTGTCAAAAATACGGATTGATTGGGTCATGATGTTGTGTGGCCTGATTTGCTGAACATTTGAAGAGAGAGCCTTTGTGCGGCCCTTAGCGGCGCTTTACCCCTGAGCGCCGTCACCCGACCAATTGGCCTAGCGACTCTTGCGCGCCCAAGGGCTGATAAGCAGCCCTGCCAGCTTCAGATTAAGTCGACCTGCATCGAGTAGGAGGGAACCATCCCGTTGGGCCAAATCATAGTGCGCAGCCGCAATCTCCTGCCCAACCCGTAAGGTTGAAGCAAAATCTTGTGTGCTTAATCCTTTATATGGAAAAAATTTGCGCATCGTTAGATTTTCGACCTCATTGACAGCAAATTAATCCAAAATTCGCGTTTAATCAAGGCCCTCTTGTGCTTGGCCTTTGCCAAGCATCGGGCGCACCACCAAGACGAGCACCAGATAGATGATGGCGGCGGCAACAAAAAACCAAATCGCGCCCTGGTTTTCGCCTTTGAGCACCTCGCCGACACCGTGCGCACCGAAAGCAACGAGGCAGATTTTCGGCAATATTCCAAGGCCGGTCCCGCCGACAAAAGACGTCAAGCGGACTTTGGCCGCCCCCAAGGCCATATTGCAAACAATGAACGGCCCGGATGGCACCAAACGGATGATAAGGCTCGCCAGAAAGCCGTTCTTGCCTATGAAGCGGAGCGCGCGGCCACCACGACCACCCAAGAGTTTGGATAGCGCCGCAGCGCCGCCTACCCGCCCCAGCATGAAGCCCACTTGGGCTGAGAGCAATGTGGCGATCCAGCTCAGCACAATGCCTTCAGATGGACCGAATACCGCGACGGTTGCGGCGATCAGCACAACTTGCGGCGCACCGATAAAGGCCAGCGTGATAAAGGTACCGGTAACGGCCGCGGGTGCCCACCACGCGTCGCGCAAGCCACGCAAAAACTGAGCAATGCCGCCTTGGTCCAAATCAATGAACATCATGCCGGCTGTCAGCACGACTCCCGCGATGGAAAACAGGATGAACGCGACCCAGACCGCGCGGGCAGCCGTTGAGTCCATTTCGGTGAAGAAGCGATAAAAGCGGTCCAGCCAGCCCGACATGGATCTAGCCCCGGTCGCGCAGCAAGCGCCCCTGCTCGCGCTTCCATTCGCGCTCTTTGGTTGAATCGCGCTTGTCGTGATCCTTTTTGCCTTTGGCGAGCGCCAGTTCTAGCTTCACCATCCCGCGCTCATTGAAATAGAGCTTGAGCGGCACGACTGTGCGCCCTTCGCGGTCGACAGCCGCGAACAATTTGTTGATCTCCCGCTCACGCAATAGCAGCTTGCGTTTGCGTCGCGGCTCGTGGTTGAAGCGCGAGGCTGGCCCATATTCGGGCACATAGGAATTGATCAGCCAGACCTCACCATGCTCTGGGCTCGCATAGCTTTCGGCAATATTGGCGCGGCCAAGACGCAAGCTTTTGACCTCGGTGCCAGTTAGAACCAGCCCCGCTTCATAGGTGTCTTCAATATAATAATCGAAGCGCGCGCGCTTATTTTCGGCGATTAACTTGCGGGGTTGTTCTGGGCGCATGGCCTAATTGCCTCGTAACGCCCCGGCTGCGATCATGGCCGTTTGTACTGCAACGCGCGTTGCAGGAATCGGTGGCACCAGAGGCAGGCGTAAATCTTCGGCACAGAGGCCTAAAGTTGCCATAGCAAATTTGGCGGGCCCCGGATTAGGCTCAAGGAATAAAGCGCGCTGCAAGGGGTCCAGCTTTTGGTTCAAAGCGCGCGCTTCGGCCAATTGACCTGATGCCAAGAGGGCCTGCAATTGCGCACATTCTTTCGGCATGATGTTGGACAGAACCGACACGCAACCCACTGCCCCATAGGCAGCAAAGCCCAGAGCCAGATTGTCATCCCCCGCAAAAATCGAAAATGGCTTGGTGATACGAGCCAAATGGAGTGCCGTGCGCGACGGGTCGCCTGCACTATCCTTCAAAGCGACGACATTAGGATGCTTGGCAATTTCGGCCATCGTATCGGGCAGAATGTCGACATTGGTGCGACCGGGAATATTATAGACCATGATTGGCATATCGACGGCATTACCGAGCGCGTTGAAGTGGGCAATCAGGCCCGCTTGGCTGGGTTTGTTGTAATAAGGCGCAACGATCAAAGCCCCATCTGCGCCAGCCTTCTTGGCCACCTGCATATGGCGGATCGCGGCTTGGGTGTCGTTCGAGCCACAGCCCGCCAACACAGGAACACGGTGGTTTGCAGCCTCAATTGCCAAGTCAAACAAATGCCAATGTTCAGCATCGTCCACCGTCGCGCTCTCGCCCGTCGTGCCGACAGGAATGATTCCGTGTACGCCATTTTCAATTTGGCGCTCGATCAAGGCCTGAAAAGACGCATCATCGACCTTGCCATCTTTGAAGGGCGTGATCAGGGCGGTATAAACGCCTTTAAAAACCGTCATGGGTGGTACTGGCCTAGCTGAAACGTGAGTGGGTCGTGAATGCCCTTCTCGACCGCAATTCATATGGATGCAAGACCCAAGGGCAGACCAAATGGCGTGCACAAGGCTGTGCTTGCCCTGATTTTTTCACACATACGACTAGGTTCAGTGGGATTTGATCGCTAGACACAAGGGGTGATTCCCAAGATCAATCCTTTCTGTTCCCTCTAATCGGCCAGTTGGTCGCAATGCGAAGACAGCCCTCCCCCGATTTGTGCTGATCCTCGCCGGAGTTTTTTTGAATGTCCGTGTTTGACACGCGTAAGGCAACTCTCGCCATTTTTATGACCGGCCTTTTGACTTCAAGCCCGTTTTTTTCGAGCATGGCGTTGGCACAAGACACCACGGTGCCGACGCCGGTGCCTGTGCCCGTTCCGACTTCTGTCCCGGTTGATTTTACTGCAGCCCCTGTTCCCACGACACCGTTAGAGGTTTTAAGGACGGCCCTTCGGGCTGCCGAGCGCGGCGATTGGAGCTATGTGCGCGCCACCATCGCCACTACCAGCGATACGCGAATTCGCAACTTCCTCTTGTGGCGCTTGGCGACCGCTGATTCCAACCCCGCCAGTTTTGACGAATTGCGCCAAGCGCTCGACCAATTGCCTTTCTACCCAAGCCGTCAAAACATTCGCATCCGTGCCGAGCAACGCCTTGCCTTGACCACTCTGACCCCACAAGCCAAGCGCACCTTTTTAGAGCGCAAGGAACAGGGCCTAGACCATGCAGGCCCGATTTCTGGCGAGGGGAAACTGGAGCTTGCCTCCGTCTTGTTTGCTTTGGGCGAACGCGAGCAGGCCAAGAAATATTTGGCCGATGGATGGCGCAATCACCGCTTTGATAGCGCGAGCCAAGCGGCTTTCCTTGCCCGCTTTGGTAGCGAATTGACGACGGAAGACCATGACGCCCGCGTCGATTTTCTGTTGTGGACCGACCGCATCACCCAGTCCAAGCCACTATGGCCCCTGATGAGCGAGACCGGCCGCCTCAATGCGCAGCGCCGTGTTGGCATTGAAGCAGGCGACACCGTGACCCTTACCGGTGTTAGCCTCGACGATCGCGGCATTCAGTATCAGCGCGTCCGCAACTTGCGTCAGGCCGGACGCCGGGCAGAGGCCCTTTCCCTCCTCACCCAAATCGACTCACGTGGCCTTCCAGAGCCTGGCCAAGACTTGATCTGGACGGAGCGGCGCAATCTTCTGAATGAAGCCATTGTCACCCGCGATTGGCAATCGGCCTATCGGATCGCCTCCACCCATGGCTATCAGCGCGGCGAGCGCTTTGCCGACGGGGAGTTTATTTCGGGCTGGGTGGCTTTGCGTTTCTTGAACCAACCCACTGTCGCGCTCGAACATTTCAAGCGGCTTGAGAGTGGTGTCCGCACCCCGGTTTCGCGCGCCCGTGCCGCCTACTGGTTGGGTCGTACGGCGGAAGCATTGAATCAGCCTGAGGTCGCGCAAAGCCAATATCGCGCCGCCGCGGCTTTCCCGACCGTCTACTACGGACAATTGGCGGCTGTAAAACTTGCAGAAACCTTAGGCCAAGTTGCACAACTGACCTTGCCGCCTGAAAAAAAGGCGACGCAGGAAGATCGCGACCGCCTGAATGGCCGCACCATGATGGCCATCATCAATCTGCTGTCAGAAGCTGGCGAAAACCAATTCTTCCGCCAATTTGCGCTCGCCTTAGACGATGAACTCGACACCGAAGGCGAACACCAAGCGCTGTCCGAATATGCCCGCGCACGGGATGAACCGGCACTCGCAGTTCGCGTTGCCAAAGCGGGCCTTAATCGCGGCATTCTGGCGACCGAAGCCGCCTATCCCTTGATGGCAATCCCCCGGATTGTTGGCTATGGCCAGATTGAGGACGCCTATACGCTGGCGATCACGCGGCAAGAGAGCGAGTTTAATACCCGCGCTGTCTCCTCGGCCAATGCCCGTGGTCTGATGCAATTCCTGCCAGCAACCGCCGCCAGCCAAGCCCGCCGCATGGGCCTTGATCATGACACAAGTTGGCTGATCAGCCGCCCCAGCCACAATGTGACCTTGGGTTCTGCTCATCTGTTTGATTTGGTCAACAATTTCTACGGCTCTTATGCCATGGCGGCCGCTGCCTATAATGCAGGGCCGGGTCGCCCCCGCCAATGGGTGCAGACCTATGGCGAGTTCCGCGAGACCGACCTTGAGACCGCCATTGATTGGGTGGAGAAAATCCCCTTCTCTGAAACCCGCAATTATGTGCAGCGTGTGCTGGAGAATATCCAAGTTTATCGCGCGCGATTGAACGGTGGTTCTGCCCCTATCGGGATTGCCGATGATCTTCGCCGTGGCAAACGCCCACCGCCGATCTTTAACGTGACGATTGCAGCAGGAGCCGATCAACCAGGTGGTCCACCGCCTGAGCCGAGCCCGCAAACCGAACCACCGGCAACCGAGCCTAAGCCTGCACCCTAACGGGCCTAACCGACTTGGCGATACAGGAGCGTCCCATCGGGGCCGCGCTCAACAACGGCTTGACCTCGCGCAATCAGGCAATTGAGGTGGGCAATCGCCTCACCCGTCGCCATGCCCAAGACGTCCCCGCCAATAGGGCGCTTAAACAAAGGCGAGAAACAGTCGATCACCCGACGGGGCGTCGCCAGCCAAGTGGCCAGTCGCGCCAAAGCTGTCTCATGATTGTCGATCAAGTCGTCCAAGCGTTTATGCAGCCCATAAAATGGCTCATTATGGGCGGGTAGGACCAGGACGTCGTTGGCGATGACTTGCTTGAGCTTATGGCAGGAATTGATCCAATCCGTCATCGGGTCGCCATTGGGCTCTGTCGGGAAGACCGATACATTGGACGAAATCCGCGGCAAGACTTGATCGCCGGAAATCAGGACTTTTAAGTCTGGCTGATAGAGGCACACATGCTCGGGCGAATGACCGCAGCCTGTAACCACCTGCCAACTCCTGCCACCTATCTCAATGTCGTCGCCATCGGCCATCCTTTCAAAGGAATCCGGCAAGCGCGATACCGCCTTCCCAAAGCCACCGAAGCGGATGCGATACGTGTCGAGGGCATCTTCATCCCAGCCCGCCGCACGGTAAAACCGCACGCCATCTTCGGGCGCTTCGCGGCCAGTGTCGGCAACCAAGGTGCGACAGGTTAGATATTCTAGGCGGGAGATCCATAAAGCTGCGCCAAATTTACGCGTGATCCAGCCTGCAAGACCAACATGATCGGGATGCATGTGGGTGATCATCACACGCTTCACCGGAAGCCCGTCTAAAACAGAGTCAAAAATCGTACGCCAATGCAGGCGGCTTTCTTCGGTCGCAACACCCGTGTCCACAATCACCCAACCGTCAACGTCGCGCAGAAGCCAAAGGTTGATCCATTTGAGGGCAAAGGGCAGCGGCATGCGGACCCAATAGACACCATCTGCAACCTCTTTCACGGTGCCAACTTCGGGAGGCTCACCACATGGATAGGTCAGGCCATTGGCTGAAGTGAGTTCAAGACCATCCATCGACATGAAGCGAATTCCTTTTGCGGGCACCTTGCGCGCCAGTGCGAACAGGCTAGCCGCATGCGGGCACTGCTTGCAAGACCGAGGCGGAGGCGGTTACCTGCACTGTAATAACATAACATTTCCGCTTCGCTTTTGGTGCAATTGAGAGTAAGGGCTTCAAGCGTTCGGCCCCCTCCCCCCCATCCCGCCAGATCTCACTTGAGATTGGCCCGCAGGATCTAGCAATATGAGCTTGATTTTAAATGATCTTGCAATTGGTTATCCCAATAAATTGGTGATGGCAGGCATTGGTGGCACCATTAATTCAGGTAGTGCTGTTGCGTTGATTGGCCAAAATGGTGCGGGCAAATCTACTTTGTTGCGGACCTTGGCGGGTGAGCAGAGCCCGGTAAGTGGCACCTGTGTATGGGACGCCCCAGTGAAGCGCCATCGCAGCATCGCTTGGCTTTCTCAAAGCCCCAGCCTGCGCCCAGATGCGCCGTTGACTGTGCGCGCTTTGGCAGCGATGGGTCTGTGGGCGCGCCTTGGATTATTCGGCAAGCCCTGCCGTCATGATCAAGACAAGATTGACCAAGCCTTAGACATGGTTGGCTTGAGCGACCTTGAGAACCAACAGGTCAGCACTTTGTCGGGTGGGCAGTTGCAGCGCGCTCTCTTTGCCCGTTTGACCGTGCAGGACTGCGGGCTGATTTTGCTGGACGAGCCTTTCTCAGCTGTCGATACAGCCTCGCAAGCGAAACTCTTAGAAGTCATACAGCATTGGGTCGGCGAAGGCCGCACCGTGATTGCGGCCATCCATGATCTCGATTGCGCGCGCCACTTCCCACTTTGGTGGGAGCTGTCCAAATTTGGTGCCATCCTGCGTCGCAGCGACGACAAACCCCTCAGCAGCTTGACCCAACCACTACGCGCGGTGAGCGGCGTCGCTCAATCGACTTAGGGGTCTGACCGTGGTCGGGGTTTTTGCTCCCTTCTTTGACTATGAGTTTATGACACGTGCCGCTTTAGGTGGCGTGGCGCTTGCTTTAGCTGGGGCGCCTTTGGGCGTCTTCCTCGTGATGCGACGTATGAGCTTGGTTGGCGACGCTGTTGGCCATGCTGTCCTGCCTGGGGCCGCTGCGGCTGCCCTATTGAGCGGCGGCAGCACTTTACTCACAACCTTGGGCGCAGCCCTGACGGGCACGATGGTCTTTATGACCGCAGGCCCTGCCAGTCGCGCGCTGCGCTTGCCAGAGGATGCGGGCTTTGCCGTCTTCTACCTCGCAGCTTTGGCCATAGGCGTGATGATCGCCAGCATGGGCGGCGGGGTGATTGATCTAGACAAGCTCTTGTTCGGCGCTGCACTCGCCATCGACAACACCGCGTTAGCGCTGGCCTGCACAGCCGCGATCGTGACGTCGATTGGCATGGCTTTGGTGTATCGCCCGCTGCTCATTGACACGCTTGACCCGCAATTCTTGCGCGCATCGGGCGGCGCCAAATGGGCAGGCCCAGTGGCGCAATCGGTCTTCTTCGGCCTTTTGGCATTGACGACCGTGGCCTCGTTTCACGCGCTTGGGGCTTTGATGAGTATCGGGCTGACCATCTTGCCAGCCATTGCAGCCCGCTTTTGGGCGAAGAGCGTCCCGTTGATGATCCTCAGTGCCGCAGTGCTCGGTATCATCGGGGTGCTGTCCGGCCTCTTGGTTTCATTCCACCTTGCAGCTCCAGTGGGGGCAGCCATTGTCTCCTGCTTGGTTGGGCTTGTGTTGGCATCAAGCCTTGTTGGCCCCAATCAATCCCTCTTGACCCGCTCGTTAGGTAAAGCATCCCTTGCTAATCGCGCGTCGTAATCTCTTGGGCCTTGCCGCCACTGGCCTGCTTGCCGCTGCGTGCAAGCCTGCGCCAAAAGTTGTGCCTGCGGTTTCCAAGCCAAAAGTGTTGGCGACCATGTCGATCTTGGCCGATGTGGCCCAGCAGATCGGTGCACCAGACTTAGAGATCGCTTCCCTGATTGGCCCAGACCAATCTGCCCACCACCGAGACCCCACGCCCAGCGAGTTGACGGGCTTTGGCGATATCAGCCTCCTCCTCCATGTTGGCTTTAAATTGGAAGGCTGGATTGACCGTCTTCCTGAAAGTACCGGTTACCGCGGACCAATCATTCAGGCCTCAGACGGCATTGAGCCTATTCTGATCGAAGGCCGCATCCCCGACCCACATACTTGGCAGAGCTTTGCTGGTCTGCGCAGCTACGCTGAGACGATTGCCAAGGCCTATATCATGATTTGGCCCAATCTCGCGCCTGATTTTGAGATGCGATTGAAAGCCTATCTGGGCGCGCTAGAAACTGCGCAAAAAGCTGCGGTAGCCTTACTTGCACCCGTGCGCCAAGGCCGCCGCCTGATCATCGTGCCGCACAATTCATTCCGCTACTTGGGCCGAGAGTTCGGGCTAGAGTTTCGAGGCGTCTCGTCCCTGTCCACGGGCGCTCAACCCTCTGCCAAAGCGCTCGCTGACCTTCTCGACGAGATTAAAGGGGCAGACAGTGCGGCCTGTTTCATCGAAACCGAAGCTGACCAACGCTTGATGGCGCAGATTGCCGCTAAGAGTGGCGCAAAGCTGGGCGGAAGGCTCTACACAGACTCGCTGTCAAAGCCGGACGGCCCTGCAGGAACCAGCATTAAGATGCTGGCCTATAATGTCGAAACCATTGCCAAGGCACTCACGGCTTAGCGCTTAGAGGCCTGGGTCAAAAGTCGCGACATCAAAAACATGATCCATGCTGTCGGCCGGGTTTTCACAACAAGGCCCACCGACTGGACGTGCAGGGATGCCCGCCACCGTGCAGCCTGCTGCCACTTCGTGGAGGACGACTGAGCCTGAGGCGACCCGCGCGCCCTCGCCCACTTTGATATTCCCGAGAATTTTGGCCCCTGCCCCGATCAATACGCCGGCACCAATCTTAGGATGTCGGTCACCACCTTCTTTGCCGGTGCCGCCCAAAGTGACATTATGCAGCATTGAGACATTGTCGCCGACCACAGCTGTTTCGCCGATCACAATGCCAGTTGCGTGGTCCATGAAAATCCCTTCGCCCAAGCGGGCGGCGGGGTGGATATCGACTTGGAACAGTTCAGCCACCCGACTTTGCAGATGGAAGGCCATCATTTCCCGCCCTGTCTTCCAGAGGTGATGGGCGACGCGGTGGGCCTGCAGAGCCGCGAACCCCTTGTAATAGAGGAAGGGTTGCAAATAGGTACGGCACGCAGGATCGCGCACCTTGATCACACGCACGTCAGCTTGCGCGCTGCGAACAATCGCAGGATCTTCCTTGAAGGCCTGCATACAGACTTCGCGCATCTGCAGCGCGTTCATATCCGCCCCGCCCAACTTTTGGGCTAAGAGATAGGCCAACGCATCGTCGAAACTTGTGTGATTGAGGATGGTGGCGTTTAAAAGGCTCGCCAATAGCGGTTCTTCGGCGGCGGCTGTGGCCGCTTCAATGCGCAAATGGGTCCAGACGTTGGTTAAACCAGCGGCCATGCCGCCGACAAGTTCTAAGCTTGCACCTGCCATTTTCACTCTCCGTCTGGGTGGGCTAACATCTTCTGGGTCAGCGCAGCGGGCAATTGGTTCGTTTGTGCTAAATGGTAAGTCCGATAGACGGTTGCAACCGTCAAGGCGTCACGAATTTTTCCAGCTTCGACTTCAGCCAATAATTGGGTGAAATGAAGCTGCTTTATGGTCAATACCTCAGTTCCCTCCGGCGCCAAGTTGCCGCGTGATAATCCATACGCGACAAAGCACGTGGCGGTTTCATCGCAGACTGAGTTCGACAGATCCATTTCAAGGACCTTGACTAAGGTCTCCGCACGGACGCCAACTTCCTCTTCCAATTCGCGACGAGCGCCTGCTTCGATATCTTCTTCATAGGGCACCCCGCCTTCTGGCATCTCCCACGACCACGCTTCTACCGGTCTGCGAAACTGTCCCACCATCCAGACATGACCAGTCTCATCGATTGGCAAAACCCCAACGGCGCGATTTGCAAAACGGACGATGCCATAGATACCGGGCCTCCCATCGGGGCGCAGCACATCTTGATGCTCCACGCTGATCCATGGATTCTGGTAAGCAATATGGGCAGAAAGGATCTGGAAGGGATCAGTCTCAGACATGAAGCAAAAAAACTTTCGAAGGGCGGTGCAAACGGCTACACTATGCCTTATGTCTGAAAGCAATGACAATTACACCACGCACCCTCCCGCCCCCACCCGTCGAAAATGACCTTTTGCCTGAGCCAAGCCCAGACGCAGCCTTTCTGGCGCGACTGGCGTTGCGCCGATCGACGAAGGTGGCGCATCTGACCTCGCCGGGTCCAGAGGGCGAGACGTTAGACGCAATCCTGCGTCTCGGCGCCCGCGTGCCCGATCATGGCAAGCTTGGACCGTGGCGTTTCATCATCCTGTCTGGCGACAATCGCCACGCCTTTGGGAAGAAGATCGCGGCGCTTTTATCCGGCCGTGGTCAGGTGAAGGATGCAGAGCGTCTGGCCCAGGAAGAAGGCCGATTTTTGCGTGCGCCAGTCGTCGTGGCAATTGTGTTTTCGCCCGTTGAAAGTCCAAAGGTTCCAGAGTGGGAGCAAGTCCTGTCCGCCGGGGCGGTCTGTTACAATCTGCTTCTGGCGGCCAATGGCTTTGGCTATGGCGGTTGTTGGTTGAGCGAATGGGTCGCCTATGACCGAGAAGCTTTGGCCCTCTTGGGGCTGTCACCGCAGGAAAAGCTGGCGGGCTTGGTCTATCTGGGCACGCCAACCGAAGCACCGATGGAGCGGCCACGCCCGACAGCTGCCTCACGCGTTACGCACTGGCAGCCCTAGGCTTTAGGTTCAACTTTGAGGCGTTGCTTCGGCGTCTGTTCCGCTCACAGGTTCAGGTGGCGGTGGCACGACACTTGGAATGGCCGGTTTCTTCAGTCGCGGCGGCGGTTCCAAGGGTGCTTGGCTTTCGAACAATTTCCGCAAGAAGCCAGGTGCCAAGGCTGAAATCGGATTGGTGCGCAGTTTTGGGTTTGCTAAACTGCCTTGTGCAGTAAAGGTCATGCCTACCAGACCTTCATCCTGCCCGCCGCCCAATAGGCTACCAAACAACGGCATTTCGCCCAAGGCGCGGTTCAGACCGCCCGGTGTCGCAACACCGCGTATGTCCAGTTTTCCGTCTTCAAGGTCGACATAGCCAGACGCCTTAACCGTATAGGCCGCACCATCGGCCTTGCCGTCGCGCAGCGCGATGATGCCGCCATTCACCGTCATCGGCAAACGTACCAAGTCAAACAAGATTGGGCTTTGTTTTGCGGGGGTGTAAGAGACACCTTTAACTTTCACCATCAACGTGCCCGCGCTGTCAGCGCCGACAACTGGCAATTCGCCTTCAATAGTGCCTGTCCCACCGGTTAAGGGTGCGCCGGGGTAGATCAGGCCCGCAAAGAAGCCAGCGTCGGACAAATTGCCCACAATCGTCCGGCGACCATCTTGTTGCTGGCTCATCGCGACGCGCGTTTGCCCGGCAGGCGAGTTTCCCGTCATGGTCAGGGAGCGCCAGCCGTCCTGATCGCGCAAAATGCTTGCCTCAACATTGTCCAAAGCCGCCGATTGCCCCGTCGCAAGCCGTTTGATCGAAGCCGATAAATTGAGAGGGCGATCCAACAAATCGACGGTCCGCTCCGTCACGTCGCGTTTGATCAAAAACGGACTTAAATCAAGATAATCGCCCTTGGCGTTGACATTTAACCCATTGGAATCTTCAACAATGCGCAAGGCCAAATCCGCCGCGCGCGCGATGGCGATGCGGGAAAAATCCGCACCAATCAGATCCAGCTTCTCGGAGAAAACCAAATCACCACGAACATCTGCCCCTTTTGCCTTAAAGGTCAGCTGATTGGCTTCCCAACCGCCGGCATCGCGCATCGTAATGTGAGCCGTGGCTTGGCCTGCTTCCCCTTCTGGTTTGGTCCAGAGTGAGCCGGGCAACACCATCGTAGCCAAGTTAAAGTCGGCGTCTAAATCCGCACCGATCAGCTTGCTGCCTTTGGATTGCGCATCGAGTTTCAGCCGCACCGGACCGGTCGCATAGGCCGTCACGTCCACGCCGATTTGGATCAAGCTTGCCAAATCCACCATGCCGTCAGCCACCAGCCAGGTGCCGGGCTTTGGCGCTGTTTCGGGTTCTGATACCCAAGTAAAATCAAACGGATTGCCTGCGATCCAAGCCTGACCCTTCACATCCACTCGGCCATTATCAATGTCCAATTGAACGGTGCCATCATTGGCCTCTAAGCCTGCAAAGGCGTTTTGCAAACTGGCTTGCTCAAACTGTCCGCGCGCGCGCACCTTGACCGCGTCTTGTTGCAGCCGATCCGATAATGGCAAGCTTAAGTCCAATTCCAAATTGCCTTCGCCGTCCAATCTAGCGGGATCGAACTGGGCCTTTGAGAGCAGGCGCAAAGGCTCGCGGTCGGCTTCCTGCGCCATCAAGGCCACAGAACCCGACACCTTGGCATGCACCACACCTTCTGAATTCTTGGGCTGGAACTTCGGGATCGCAAAGGAAGAGTCAGAGAGGGTTAGCTCCCCCAATTTTCCGCCATCAATGTCCACATGGAAGCTATTGCCAGTGAGACGGGCGCGACCTGACACGTCGGTCAAAGCCGTCATTTGTGGCAGATATTGTAGGGTCGCGTCGCGGATATCAAAGTCCAAAGCAATCATGTCCGGCCCACCTGGCTGGCCCTTCAACAAGCCTGCTGGGATCCGCAGCACCAAGCGATCTGTTTCGCCAATACCTTCTTTGACCACATTGGCGATGGCGGTGCGCGTCTCGGGCAAGAAGCTCTTGGGCCACCCTGCCAGCAGGGATTCGACATCAATCTCGCCATCGATATCGGCATCCAGATTGACCATAGCAGAGCCGCGCCGTGCGAGCGCAACCTCTACCCCGCCTTGAACGGCGATACCGCGATGGTTCAATTGGACGGCTGACAACCGAACGCCGCGCGGTAAGATATCGCCCACCATGTCCACGTCTGTTGCCACAAACGGTCGCGACAATTGGTTAGGGTTTGTTAGGGTCAAAGTCGGCGTCTTGAGCCACGCTTCCGTCAAGCCCTCTGAGCTCAACTTACCTGCGAGCGCCACAGATCCAGTGGCAATCGAAACAACCGGATTGTTGAAAGCAAAACTGTCCGCCGAGAAGCCTGTGAGGTCAAAAACCCCATCCTTGGTTCGGGTGGCTTCAACAGCAAGATTGGCCCCTGCAAGCCCCAGACCACGCATGCCAGACTGGCTGGTCGTCATGGAACCGACGCGCGCAACAATCTGGCCAGAACCGGCGGAATCCGTGCCGCTCCATTGAAGGGCCAAGCCACGCCCATTGGTTTGGGGGATTATAAGCCCGCGGCCTGACAAGTTTAGACTGGCGAGATTGGCTTGTGCATTCCAAGGGCTGCTGGCCGATGCGCGATCCAGCGTCACATCAACGCCCGCTCCACCGCCAAATGTACCCTGCCGATCGCCCAATGAGAGGCGAGCAGACTTTGCCGTAATGCTGACTTTGCCACCAGCAAAAATACCAAGCGGTTCACCTTTGCCTTGAGTGCCACGAGGCCCACTGGTCAGGATTTTGATCTCTGCGTCCAAGAGTTTCGCGCTTGTTGAATTTGGATGCGACAAGCCAAATCCTTGCGCAACAAGATCCGCGGAAATCAGGTGCATATCTTCGGAAACTAAGACCTTACCGCTCGCCCCTTCGCCTTCAACGCCACCCGCATTTGGCGCGTCTAAGGAAAAGGACTTCGCCGCAAATTCTAAGCGGCGCTGCCCCGCAATAGCGGGGTAGAATTGACCACTTACACCTGTCGCTTGGATCCGGTCACTGACAACATCGAGGCGGTCTAAACGGATAATGCCGGTGCTTTCTGCCCAAGCGCCTGTGCCTTCAGCCCGCTCGACCGCCACGCCTCCGGCACGTCCGCGTCCAAGCCGTAATGTGCCTTGGACGGATATCGGACTGCCCTCGGGTGTCAAATAGACCATAGCGCGGCCACTCAAAGGGCTGGTCCAACTGGCGAGTTGTTCCAAACTCTGCCCACGCAGACTAAGCGGCAGTTGGGCAAAGCGCATGTCTTGCAGTTGCGCCACCAGAGCCAGCGCACCGTCTTCTGCTGGCGGCGCCGCAATTGCTACATTCATGCTCGAGTTAGACTTCTCAATCTTACCAGAGGCTTGCAAAGTAATGATGCCCGCGGCACTGCGGAACAGGCCGGCGCGCGCGCGCTCTAGTATCAGCCGCTGGCCGCTGTCTGGATCGATCATTTGTAACCGGGCGTCGGTCAGCACGACTTGGGCCACACGCCCTGCTTGACCCTTGGGGTCAAGGGCTTTGCGGGTTGCCTTCAATATCCGCGCGAGGCCGCCATCTTCGCCTTTGATACGCGGCAGCGCCAATACTTCTTCTGCCGAGCCAAACCCGAAGGCGGTGCGGCCCTGTTTGTCGACCACCAGAACGGCCTCAACGCCAGACAAGCGGGCCTGCTTAACCACAGCCCGACCAATTAGGAGCGACGGCGCATCGAGCGTTAGATCCACTTTCCCCAGACGCAAAGGCGAAGTTCTCTGGTCCGTTCTGGCTGTGATTTGGCTCGCTAAAACCACAAAGTCGCGCGCCTGTTGGTCCCAGCCTAACCGAAGAGACCCAATCTTGGTTTGCCCGCCGACGAGACGGCTGAGCGAGTCTTCGACAAAGGGAGTCGTGGCTGAGATGGAAACTGTGCCAATCGACAAGCGCCACGCCAGATAGCCCGCAAACAAACCCGAAAGCGCCAGAGCCACCGTCGCGCTTTCCATCCAAAACCGGGAATGACGGGTTTGGCTTAACGGCTTTTTTGTCCGCTTCGCGACGACAGTCCCGCTTGGTGTTTCTTCAAACTCTGGCGCGATCTGCTTTGCACGTTTCTTGTCACGTGATTGCCGCACTTTTGTGGAAGAAGCCTCTTGCCCGCGAGGTGGCCCGTCCGCGGCTTGCAAGCCAGCGGCCTCAGGCTTATCTGCCTGAACACGGCGCTTTCGGCGCGAACGGATCGGATTTAGCACCATGAGTGAAATTGCAATTGGCCAATTGGCCCCTGACTTTGAGATGCCGACAGATGGCGGCGCAACCGTGGCCTTGTCTGGTTTGAAAGGAAAGAGCGTTGTCCTGTATTTTTATCCAAAAGACGACACCTCGGGCTGCACAAGCCAAGCCATTGCCTTCACCGAGAACATAGACAAGTTTCGTGCCCTTTCGTGCGAAGTCATTGGAGTCTCCAAGGATAAAGTCGCTAGCCACGACAAGTTTAAGGCAAAGTATGACTTAGATGTGACCTTAGCATCAGATTTTGGCACAGAGATATGTGAAGCCTATGGCGTCTGGGTTGAAAAGAGCATGTATGGTCGCAAATATTTCGGGATCGAACGCGCAACCTTCCTGATTGATAAAAATGGAACGGTCGTAAACATCTGGCGGAAAGTAAAAGTTCCCGGTCATGATGAAGCTGTTCTAAAGGCAGTGCAAGAATTGGTGTAATTCCTAAGGGAATACACACCAAACAGGATTTCGGGTGTTGCGTGACACTCCGGCATGCGTAACAAGGGCGCGAGATCGCCAATCTAAGGGAAGAAAACGATGGCCTTTTGGAATGCTAAATCCAAAGAATCCTATGTTGAAACGGAAACCGTTGCTGTGCCTGCACCACGGAATGACCCCCCGGCGATCGCCGTTGTGGCACCAAGCCCAAAGCCTGCCGCGTCAGTGGTGGCAGCTGGCGCAGTCGTCAGCGGCTCGCTCTCCTCACCCGGTGACGTCCATATCGAAGGCATCGTAATTGGTGACGTACGTTGCGACACCTTGGTTGTGGGCAAGAATGGCGAAGTTAAGGGCAATGTGATCAGCGAAATCGCGACCATCCGCGGCCGGGTTTCCGGCGATGTACGGGCGCGCATGATCCAATTGGCAACCTCTGGCTCTATCGATGGCGATTTGACCCATGCGATATTGATCATCGAAGAGGGTGGTCAATTTGAAGGTCGTTCCAAGCGCTCGGCAGACCCCCTCGCCGGTCCGTCGATTGAAACAACCCATATCGAGGAAAAAGCCACCGCAGAACGGCCAGCTAAAAAAGCAAAGGCACCTGCGGCAAAAGCCCAAACGTCTGCTGCAGCCGAAACAAAAGCACCCGTCGCCAATGAAGAAGCCCCGCGCTCTAGCCTTGCGGATGCTTTGGGCGATGCCTTTGCGGTGAATGCCTAATTCTTGATGCGGAACGCAAAGGCCTAAGCCGGCGCAGAGACCACAATATAGCGCGCGCTTAATTGCCCGGCACGGACCGCGGCGGCGCGCGCTTTCCACGTGACAATCGAATGCAGGGCAAGGCTAGCTGCCTCTTGCCCGCCAGCCTTGATTAGGGCGGCTTGGCGCTTGTTAAAGTCCTTGCCGATCACGGACCAGCACGAGCTGATCGCGGCCAAGAAGTTCAAATTGCACTCCGCTTCTGAGACGATGGTCAAACCAGCGGCTTGGGCTGCTTCTTTGAACACGTCCACCGGTGTAAACGCCCGATTCTCGATCCCTTTGGCGAGGTCAAGAGAGGCTTCGCCCTCGGCTGAGAACAGGTCAAACCAGATCGCCTGACCACCGGGCTTTAGAAGCCGCAGGATCGAAAAAGCCCCGCGCTCAGCCCGCTCGGTGCCGCCACCTTGGAACAACAGCATTGCAAGCTCGGCTTGGCGCTCTGCGAGGCCTGCCAATTGCCCGTTATAGGGTTTGGCGACGTAATTTTTGCGCGACTTGCTTTTTTTGACAGCCTTATCCGCCAATCCACGAATGGTGGGGTCGGATTCGTAGGCCGTCAATTTGACCCCAAATTGCTCGAGGAGTGTCCGGCTGATCAGACCGCTGCCGGCACCGATGCATGCGAGGGTCGCGTCTTTCTTGGCCCCCACAGCTGTGCCCAATTGCGCCGTCAGATCGAGCGAAGTTGGGAAGTTCCGGTCCGGTCCCCACATGATGTGACTGGCTGTAACATAAAGCTTTTTGTGTTTCGCACTGAGCTTACCCGGCTCATTCTGCGCCTCAATTTCGGCCTTGATTGCCTCTAAGTCCGGTGGATCGCCGCCATCCCACCAAGCCACCAAGCGGGCACGGGTTTGCGCCAAAGTTACGGGGTCGAACTTCGGCAACGCAGGTAGAGGCAGAGCGATCTTCAAAGCCATGGTGAAAGAATTAGCAAAACAGGCTTAACGAGTTCCTTATTTTGCCGCTCTACCAATGGGTCCAAGGTTTGAGGGCAAGGCCCCCTTTGGGTCGACGATAAAAGCTGCGACATCGGCCCAAACACGTTCTGCCTGCAGGTCCCGCGTCAACATATGATAGCCATCGGGATATTCTACCGTGCGTACGGTCGGCGGAAGCTTTGCAACAGTCGCCGTCAAAGCCGGACGAGGAATAATCTGATCGCGTGCGCCATAGAGCACTAAGGTCTGTGGGGGCAATTTATCAGCTGCCCGATATGCCTTTTCCATCAAACGAACCAAGCCATAAACCGCATCTAGGCGCGTTGCGAAAATCATATTGGGGTCGCGGCCCAAACGGCGCAGCATTTCGATATTGTCTGACGCCGTAATGGTGCGCGTTACCGTTCGGGGCGGATCGAAGGGCTTACGCGAAACGGGTAGATGCGCCGTGGTCCACAAAGAAACCCGGTAAGCCAAGGGCAGATTAGACCAGCCCCAAACCGCAGGCGCGATCAGGACAAGGCGATCGGCTGCAATCCCTTCAGCTTCACCCGCTGCGGCCAGAATCGTTGCAGCCCCCATACTTTCACCGACCGCCACAATCTGTGCCCCCGGATGGGCCGCGCGCGCCGCCTGTAAGGCCGTGCGCAGATCCTTGATCATCAGGGCCTCATTGCCCCACACCCCACGTTGGGGTGAGCGTCCAAAGCCGCGAGCATCGTAAGCATAGGTCGTGATGCCTCGGGCCGCCCAATAGGGCGCTGCTGTTTCAAAGGCACGCGCATAATCATTCATGCCGTGCAGCGCGACGATGACAGCCTTTGGTTCCGGCGTTTGCGCCTGCCAAGTCGAAAGCCCCAGCGCCGTGCCATCGAAACTGACAAACTGGGTTGGGGTAAAGCGCGGACCTTGGTAGCCGGGCCCTGGAATCTGCGCGCTCTGCCGCACGGGTGTACACGCGGCCAGCAAGACGCCGATTAGGCCGAGCGAGGCTGTGGCCCATCGCCTCAAACTTTGCCGAAGCTTAGTCAGCGACCACGCTCGCATCATCAGGCTCGACATCAGATGGGGTCACAACTGGCACTTCGCCCGGAACGCCCAAGCGATACACCCCTTTAAAGCCATTGGGATCAATGACTTTGCCCTTGCGGTAAATACTGATTTGGCCAGATCGCGCCAAATGGATTGCTGCTTGGCGGACCGATGGCAGACGCTTGCGCCAGCCGTCTGGGTCTTCTCCGGTATAGACGGCGCGTGCAGCTTCGGTTGGGTCGATGGTGCGGCCTTTTTTAGAGGCGGCGATCAGGGCGAGAATGGCGGCTTCTTCCGGGCTCATGTTTTTAGGTCCTCGCCGCTTTCATCATCTCGCGCGCGATGACGATTTGTTGGATCTGGCTAGTGCCCTCATAAATGCGGAAGATGCGCACATCGCGGTAGAAACGCTCAATGCCATAATCGGCAACATAGCCTGCCCCGCCGAAAATCTGTACTGCCCGGTCGGCGACACGACCGACCATTTCTGAGGCATAATATTTGGCCGCTGCGGCTTCCAACGTGATGGATTGGCCGGAATCGCGCAGGCGCGCCGCATCCAGCACCATAGACTTGGCTGCATAAGCTTCGGTCTTGGAATCCGCTAACATGGCCTGGATCAATTGGTGTTCGGCAATGGGCTTGCCAAATTGCTGCCGCTCCATCGCATAGGTCAGACTGTCCGCAATCAAGCGCTCAGCCACACCGACGCAGACCGACGCAATGTGCAAACGCCCCCGGTCGAGGACTTGCATGGCAACTTTAAAGCCCTCGCCCTCCCCGCCCAAGCGGTTTTCAACTGGCACTTTGACATTGTCAAAATAGACTTCGCAAATATGGGCACCTTGCTGACCCATCTTCTTTTCAGGCTTGCCAATGCTAAGGCCCGGGCTATCGCGCTCCACGAGGAAGGCGGTGACACCTTTAGCCCCTTTCACGTCAGGGCTTGTGCGCGCCATGACCGTAAATAGGCCGGCTTTATTGGCATTGGTGATGTAACGTTTGGAGCCATTCATCACATAATGGTCCCCCTCCAGCCGCGCCGTGGTTTGCACGGCTGCTGAATCAGAGCCGGCTTCGGCTTCGGTCAAACAAAAGCTGGTGACGATCTCGCCTGAGGCAATGCCGGGCAGATATTTTTGCTTTTGTGCCTCGGTGCCAAACATCACTAGGCCCTGCGCACCAATGCCGACATTGGTCCCAAAGCAGGAACGGAAGGCTGGGCTGGTGCGGCCCAGCTCAAACGCCACCCGACATTCTGCCTCCATCGACAGCTCCAGCCCGCCATACTCGGCAGGAATCGTCAGACCATAAAGGCCCAATTCCTTCATCTGTGCGACGATGGCGTCGGGCACGGCATCTTCCTCAGAGACTTGAGCCTCAATGGGGCGCAGCTTTTCCGCCACAAAGCGGGCAACTAAGCTCACCAGCTCTTGGGTCGTCTCAGAATCATAGGCCATTGGCATCTCCTCAAGCAGGCATTCTTGTATTATTCGCTCAGCACTTTAAGACCCAACCCACCCTCCTGACGAGACCTAAAAGAAAGCCTGTTGCACATGAGCGAGAATACGCCTTCCAAGCCGCAATTAGTAACAGAGGGTGCGTTTGCAAACTGGTCCACCTGGGGAAATGGGTCTGACCCGTTTGAGACCTTAACTGGCCCCTTTTATATGAAGCCCCTGCCAGAGGGTGGATACATTTGTGCCTTTATGCCGGAAGAACGTCATTGCAATGGCATGGGCAATATTCATGGTGGTTGCTTAATGACCTTTGCCGACTTTGCGCTCTTTGCCCATTGTCATGACTATATGAATGAACAACCCTGCGTGACGATGCAGTTTGAGAGCCAATTTGTTGGCGGGGCGAAGGCCGGTCTCTTGATCGAATCAACGGCGGAAATTGTGCGGGCGACGCGCACCATGTTGTTTGTCCGTGGCGTGTTGAGCCAAGAGAGCAAACCCGTGCTCGCCTATTCGGCAATCCTTAAACGCATAGGCATGTGATCGTTCCATGCAGTTTTGCATGTTCCATCTGACACAAATTCGGGGCAATTGCGGCACGAATTGGGCGAAATCGGTATGCATTTACCCTCGGTTCATCTGAGGGACAAGGTTCCGCCACAATCTGTATCTTATTGATCACACTGCTTATTTGCACTCCCAACATGACAGAATGGTCACTTGCGAAAGCAGGGTGAGAGCCCCTACCTTTGTCCTGTCGAAAGGCTCTCCTCCCCCTTTAGACGACCGACAAAGAGCGGCGTCACACCTCGGGAGCCTTTGGATCAACTAGCGATCGTCTCTTAGCCAATCAGGCTTGTGAGATGTGGTCGCAGAACGAACAAAGGAACTAAATCATGCGTATTTTCGCTCTCGCCGTTTTGGCTGTTACCGCTTTCGCTTCGGCTCCTAGCTTTGCACAAGATGCAGCTGGTCAAGTCTATATCAATGGTGGCTACAACCACTTCCAATCCAAGACCTCTGACACTGGCACCGTGAACGGCCGCGTTGGCTATCAGATCACGCCAAACTTCGCCGTTGAAGGCGAAGGCGGTCTTGGCGTCAATGACGACAAGGTCAATGGCGTTACCGTCAAGACCCGTGGCACCTTGGGTGCGTTCGCCGTCGTCAGTGCACCCGTGGCGGAGCGTCTGTCGTTGATGGGTCGCGCCGGCTATGTTCACCAGTGGGCCGAAGCCAAAGCCGGCGGCGTAAAGGCTAAAGACGACGATGGCTCGTTCGCAATCGGCGTCGGTGGCCAATACATGCTGGACGATGCCAATGGCGTCCGCGTGGACTACACCCGCTATACCGAAGGCAAGGGCACTAACGGCTATGCCGTCAGCTATGTCCGTAAGTTCTAAAGCCAACGGGCTTTAGTCCTTAAGTCGAAGAAGCCTCTCCAGTCATGGGGAGGCTTTTTTGTTTGTTACCCACTGGCCTTAGGGCAAAGCCTTTACGCCATTGCGTGCAATGACGCGCTTGGTGGCGGCCAGATCGTCGACGCGCTTGGCGATCGTATAGAGCTTCGGCGCATGGGCCTGATACCAATCAGGCTTAGGCCGCCATTGGATCAGCATCCAAACATACAGATCAAGCGCGCTAAAGGTCTCGCCCAAGAACCACGGATGGCTGACTTGCTGCTCCAGATGGAGCATAAGACGCTTGCGGTGCTGGTCTGTTCGGGTTCGCAGCGGGCCCTCTTGGTCCTGATCGGCCCATTTCGCAGGATAATCGCCATACGTGAAGCTTGGATAGATTGCTGCATTGATAAACATCAGCCAGCGCCAGAACGACGGACGAAGACCACTTTCAAGCGTCGGGACCAGTTCAAGATCGGGCCGCGAGTCATGGATCGTCAGCATAATTGCCGCCGTTTCAGTCAAGACCGTCCCATTAGGAAAGACCAAGGTCGGCACTTGGCCTAGCGGGTTACTGGCATGCAGGCCATCGCTTTCAAGGCCATTATCGCCCCAGCCAACCACTTCCACCCGGAACCGGACACCAGCCATACCCAAGACGATTTCGGCCAGCATAGAACCGCCGCCATTGCCGACAAATAGGATCGGATCGGTCGCGTTTGTCGTCACCATGGCTTAGCCACCGCCACCAAATTGTTCCGCCCAAGCTGTCACCTGCTCATCCTCAATTTTGGCGAACAAGAGATCGGGGACCTGAGTTTGAAGCCCATGCGGCAAGGCGTCGAGCAGGCTTGCATCATCAGCATTGGGCCACATGCGATTCTTCTCAGGCACGCCAATCCCATCCAATATCCGCGCGGCAGCCTCTGGCACAAAGGGTTGAGCCAAGATTGCGAAAAGCGCGACGAGGTTCAGGCCCGTGCGAACGCCCACGGCAGCTAAGGCCTCATCCGTCTTAATCGCGGTCCAAGGGGCGGCTGTTTGCAGATATTCATTGCCCAATGCCCACAGCGCGCGGGTTTCCGCAGCGGCTTTGCGGAATTCCATCTCTTCATGGAAGGCGGTGATGGCCCCGATTTTGGCCGAGACTTCGGTCCATAACTTGGCTTCTGCTTCGCCTGCCACACCGATCTCAGGCACTTTGCCCTCGAACTTGGCAGCAGCGAACTTCATGATGCGATTGACGAAATTGCCGAGCACATTGGCAAGGTCGGAATTCACGGTGGCTTGGAAGCCTTCCAGCGTAAAGGCCGCATCAGAGCTTTCAGGCGCATTGGCCATCAGATACCAGCGCCAATAATCGCCACTGAGCAATTCCAGCGCTTGGTCCATGAAGATACCGCGCTTTTGGCTGGTCGAGAATTTCCCGCCATACCAGGTCAGCCAGTTAAACGCCTTCAGGCGATCAACCAATTTCCACGGCTCGCCCGAGCCTAGGATCGTGACGGGGAAAGAGACAGTGTGGAAGGCCACATTGTCCTTGCCCATTACCTGCACATAGGTGACGTCTTCGCCACCTTGGTCGGTCCGCCACCAGCGCTTCCAGTCGCCACCCGTGGCCAGCGCCCATTCTTCGGTCGCGGCGATATATTCGATGGGCGCGTCAAACCAGACGTAAAACACTTTATTTTCAAAGCCGGGCCGTGGCTTACCATCTTTCAAGACCGGCACACCCCAGGAAAGGTCGCGCGTGATCGCCCGGTCCTGCAAGCCCTCGTCAAGCCACTTGTAAGCGATGGAGCGCGCCAAATGCGGCCAGTCTTGAGCGGCATCGACCCAAGCGCGGATTTTGTCTTCCATCAGAGGCTGGCGCAAGAACAGGTGCGCCGTGTCGCGCACTTCAATATTGGTGGAGCCCGAAATTTTTGAGCGCGGATTCTTCAGTTGCGTGGGATCGAGCAAAGACCCGCAATTATCGCACTGGTCGCCGCGCGCATCCTCAAACCCACAGATTGGGCACGTCCCCTCCACATACCGGTCGGGCAAGAAGCGGGCATCATCGATGCAATAGACTTGCTTGGTGACGCGCTCTTCCAACAGGCCATTGGCTTCGAGCATTTCGGCAAAGTGCTGGGTCAGCGCATAGTTTTGCACGCTGGAGGAGCGGCCAAACCAATCAAACGACAGGGAATAACCGTCCCCTGCCCGGCGCTGAATGTCATGCTGCTCATCACAATAGGCCTTGGTTGACATGCCCGCTTCCGCCGCCGCCAATTCTGCAGGCGTGCCATGTTCGTCGGTCGCGCAGACAAACAAGACCTCATGACCTTGTAAGCGGCGGAAGCGAGCATGCACATCAGAAGGCAACATCGACCCCGCCAAATTGCCGAGATGCTTGATGCCATTGATATAAGGAAGCGCAGAAGTGATCAGATAACGAGCCATGATCTTGATGTAGGCGATTTGAGCGCGCCATCCAAGGCTTGGACCGCACAAGCCCCAGACAATACCGTCAGACAAAAAATAGGGCCGGCTGAACCGGCCCCAGTTTGGGCATCGTAGGGACGTTGGAGGCGTAGGGGCTGACGATGCCGGTTCGTTGAAAGGTGGTCCGACTAGTGGCGGTCAGAAGCGGCCATACCCAGAAGGCCAGAAGCGACAACAGAAAGCCAGGCGGCGACAATAAGGTTGATCATTTTGTTTATCCTTGGTGTGAAGCTCGGGGAGGAGCAGGTTTATGATGTGTTTTAGCGGCGAATTATGGAGGGTCGAAGGAGATGGCGTGGAGTGCGCTTGAAGTCTTAGCCGCGCTCAGCAGCGGCCATGGAAGCTAAACCTGCGCCTAAGAGGCTGAGCCAAGCGGTGATTGCGAGAGTGATCATGTTGATGTTCCTTTTGATTTCTTGAAGCGGGGAGGATTTTTGGGGGGGAGGTAGAATGTGGAAGATTTGACTTAGTTGCGTTCGGTGGCTGCCATCGTGGCCATGCCGGCACCCAAAGCGCTGAGCCAGATTGTGACGATAAAAGTGATCATGTTGGTTTCTCCTGTTGGTCTGTCGTTGTGTTTGTGCTGCACTGCTGTAGTGCATGGGTGTATTACTACTATAGCACACCACATGTGTCAAACACATTTTTCGCCCCTTGTGCATTTTTCTGCAGATTTGCGTTTTGGGGCTAAAAAAGGCATGGAGCGGCCATGACTTCCGACACACTCGACCGGCGCTTTTGCGTGGCCCCTATGATGGAATGGACAGACCGGCACTGCCGGGCGTTTCACCGTACGCTGTCCAAAGGCGCCCTACTCTATACAGAGATGGTCACGGCCGACGCTTTGATCCATGGCGATAGAAACCGCCTGATCGGTTTTGACCCAAGTGAACACCCCGTCGCGATACAAATTGGTGGCTCTGATCCCCGCAAGCTTGCTGAAGCTGCGAAGATTAGCACGGACTTTGGCTATGGGGAGATAAATCTTAATGTTGGCTGTCCGTCAGACCGCGTGCAGTCGGGCCGGTTTGGTGCCTGTCTCATGCGTGAGCCGGAACTGGTGGCGGAATGCGTCAGCGCCATGCAGGCGGCCACACACTTACCCGTCACGGTGAAGAATCGTTTGGGCGTGGATGAACAAGACCCGCGCGAAAGCTTGTTTGGCTTTGTGGAGACCGTGGCCAAGGCAGGCGTGACTGTGTTTGTTGTCCATGCGCGCAAGGCGATCCTGAAAGGTCTATCGCCCAAGGATAATCGCGAGATCCCGCCCTTAGATTATGGTCTGGTGCGCGAGCTCAAAGCCGCCCACCAGCACCTCACCATCATCTTGAATGGTGGGATAAGTAGTATCGAACAGGCCCAAGTAGTGGTCGCAGGTCTGGATGGTGTCATGCTGGGCCGGGCCGCTTATCATGACCCTGCCCTTCTGGGTCGGGTGGATCGTGAGATTTTGGGCTATGATGGCGCGATTATCCGCCCAGAAGAAGCCTATCGTGCCTATCGGCCTTATGTAGAGCGGCGCTTGGCCGAGGGTGTGCCCTTGCATGCCATCACCCGCCATATGCTGGGCCTGTTTGCGGGAAAGCCCGGGGCACGCATGTTCCGGCGGCAATTGGGTGAAGAGAGCCGCGCCGGAGCTGGCATTGAAGTTTACGATCGCGCGCTGGAACTGATTGAGCGCGAAGCGACCCGCTTTGCCAATCGCGGCGAGATCGCGGCCTGATGCCGCCAATCCAAGACCTTGTCATTCTGGTTGCAGCTATGGCCGGGGCTGGCGTGTTTGCGGGCCTGATCGCAGGCCTGTTTGGTGTAGGGGGCGGGACCGTCCTTGTCCCTGCCCTATTTTATGCGTTTGGCGTGTTTGGATTGGGGGGGGAAGCCAATCTGCATGTGGCCGTGGGCACCAGCCTTTCAACCATCATTACCACCTCACTGCGCTCGGTCGCTGCCCACCGCAAGCATGGGGCGGTGGATGAGGCGGTCCTCAAGGGTTTCATTCCTTGGATTGCTTTAGGTGCCATTATTGGGGCCGTGATGGCGGGCTTTGCCGATAAGGCAACCCTTGGCCTGATTTATGGGGCCTTTGCCATTGCCTTGGCCGCCTATATGGGCCTTGGCAAGGAGAGTTGGACGATTATGCGCGACGTCCCCACCGGACCCGCGCGGGCCGGAATTGGTACAAGCCTTGGTGCCGTTTCCGCCTTGATGGGCATAGGTGGCGGGGCCTTTGGTTCCGCCATTATGACCTTGGCAGGGAGACCCATCCATCAAGCGGTGGCGACCGCTTCAGGTTTTGGCGTCGCCATCGCCGTGCCTGCAACCTTGGGCTTTATCCTGATGGGCTGGGGCGTCGACGGCAGACCGCCACTGTCGCTCGGCTATATCAATGTGCCCGGTTTCATCATTTTAGCGCTCTTGACCGGCGCCGTTGCCCCCTATGGTGCCAAGCTCGCCCACCGCTTAGACAAGACCATGCTGCGCCGGGTATTCGGGGCCTATCTGGCCTTTACGGCGCTGGCGGTGGTTATCAAGGCGCTGGTGACTTAAGGCGTCGGCCTCTTCTGCCAGTCATTTTCCACCACGTTTGGGGCGGCCATTGGGTGGTCTTTAATTGGAATTTGGTGCCCCTGCTGGGCGCGGAGGTCCAGGATCCAGCTCAATCTTTCTTGCGCGGCGGAGATCCCCGATGCAAGTCCGAAGATTGCTACCAAAACAAAGATTTCAACGAAGTAGACATCAGCAACCCCACCTCGGAATCGGCCACCAGCTAGGTCATAAAACAATGCAAGCGGAAAGACAGCCAAACAGGCGTAAAAAATTATCTTAATCACGCGGCTGACGCGAGTTCGCACAGGGGGAATTCCGCTTTGAAGCAACACATTTCGCCCGCCAGTTCGTTTCGCCAGACTGTTCCCAATCGCATAAATCAGCACCACCGCAATGAAAACAAACGCCAGTGAAAATTCAGATGTTCCGAGGTGGGAATTGCTTGGGCTCTGTCTCCGCACACTGAATTGATAGATGAAGCCAACAAACATAAGGAACGACGCCATCCCCGCAATCGCGCCGATGGCCTCCGCGATGGCGCAGGTAATCCGCGTCTCCACATCGGGCGCTAAGGGCCGCTTATCGGTCCAGAACAGGATTTTTTGCGGGCTGGGGTGTTTGTTAGACATGAGGGAAACTTCGCTGGATCATTTGGCTGGCCGTTGATACCAAGCGGGTTGGGACGCCGTGGTTTCATCGTCATCATTGCGTAGTAGCAGCTTATGGCCTTGCTTTACTCGCAGTTCGAGAATCCAGCGGGCTCTAACGATAATTGAGCTTCCGTAGCTTGCCAGCGCACACACGGTGTAAAGACCGGCCAATTCTGCGAGATAGGAATCGCTACGCTCGGCACGGTTCAGCACCAGAAGTACGACGTTCACCATCAGGCAAGCTAGGGCAGACATCGCTATCACCAAAAGAATTCGGCTCAAACGGGTCTGATCTGAGGGGGTGCCACTTTGAAAAACCGAACGTGGAAACCATTTGTCTGCGCCAGTCACGCTCACGAACACGAGACCGACTGCCAGCGTCATTAAGAGTGGGCCAAACATAGATCGCGCCAATGAAAAATCTTCTGTTTCCCCAGCTCGAATTAGGAACAGGAAACCGATGAACGTCAAACTGCTCACCACTTGGGCAGCAGCCACCCCAATCTCCGCAATCGCACAGGTGATTTTGGTTTCCACATCGGGCGCTAAGGGCCGCTTATCGGTCCAGAACAGGATTTTTTGCGGGCTGGGGTGTTTGTCAGACATGGGGGAAACCTCGATTTTTCATTTCGCTGGCCGTTGATACCAAGCTGGCTCGACGTTCGGATCAATCTCGTCCCTTTCAGTACCCCGCGCTAACATATGGCCCTGCTCTGCCCGCAGATCGAGAACCCATTGGATACGTTCTTGGATCGAGCGTAAGCTCCACAGAAGCATCAGGAACGCACTTGCAAGTAGCGCGAGGTTACTGGCGTCATTTTGTTCGCTTAGCGGGCCATTTGGCCGCCATAGGTCAAAGACCAAAGCAAATGCGCAGCCCACCACCGCCACCATACCCACACCGAGAGCATCGGAAACATAGGTTCGATGCCTCGGAATACCGCTTTGGTAAGGTCTTGGTCCGATTTTGCTATTTGCAGTGAGCATTCCGATGACTGCAAGTATGAAGACAACAACCAGCAGAACACTCAAAAAATCAAATAGGGGACTATCTCTGAACGACGCGATCATGCTGATAGGAAGGCAAAACTGGAACACGCTCCAGAACCCCATGCTGACACCATGGATAATCTCTTGCACCGCCGCATTGATCTTGTCGTCAATGGTTGGACCAAGCGGGCGAGAATCCTTGAAGAACAGAAACTTTCGGACTTCGGCCGTGTGGCTAACAGGTTCGGTCATACTACCCCTCCCTATAAAGTCTGCGCCCAGCTGGGCAGTTGGGGTTCTTGTTCGGCTTGTTTGGTGATGCGTTGGCCCGTTGAAAGTTCGACGACGCCCTCCCCTCGGCGGATGTCCTTAATCCACGCCAGCGTTTCTAGACCAGCGGCAATTCGTGACAGGGCAACAAAAGCACCCGCAATTAGAGTACCCATTGCCAAAATGCCAAAGTCGGACTTTAAGACCTTCTCCCACTCGGGACCCTGATTGAATGCCGAGATAATTGGGACTGAGAATGTGGAGATAAAGGCTGCGACCCCAACGATCGCCAAAAGGCTCGACGGCGCATGCCAACGTACTTCTCGATCCGTGACCAAAGAGACCTTTGGCCATGGCTGAACTCGAAGCGTCCATACGATGCAAGAAAACAGAAGCAGCACTCCAAGACCCATTTGTACAAAGAAAAGGACAGCCTGCTCTTCGGTGGCCATTGTGAACCACGCCAAGTTTAACATACCGATCGCAACGACCGATAAGCCGTGAGATGCCCCCGCAAAGCAGTGTTGCACCTCTAGCAATCCTGCCGTGATTTTCTCCTCGGGCGTTTGGGCGACTTCGACACCCGGAAGATATTTCCTTTTGCCCACTCCCGCCTCCAATCCCACAACACCTTGAATAGTGCCCGAGGCTAAGGCCAATCGCGTGATCTGGCAACCTAGGATTTGCGCGAGTCGGAAAGCCCTACTTATACCAATTGATCGACCCGCGTGGCGACAATATCGACCAAATCGCCCATGATTTCCGTGATTTTGAAGTCCTTGGGCGTGTAGACGGCGGCGACGCCAAATTGCTTCAGCGCGCGGGCATCTTCTGGCGGGATGATGCCGCCGACGACCACTGGTACATGCTCCAGTCCTGCTGCCCGCATACGGGCCACCACATCGCGCACGAGGTCGAGGTGTGAGCCTGAGAGGATCGACAGACCCACCGCATGGGCCTTCTTTTCCAACGCGCGGGCCACGATTTCTTCCGGCGTCATGCGGATGCCTTCATAAGTCACATCCATGCCGACAGCGCGGGCGCGGGTGGCGATTTGTTCGGCCCCGTTTGAATGGCCATCAAGGCCGGGCTTGCCCACCAAAAAGGCCAAGCGACGGCCCAGTTTCTCGCTGATGTCATCGACCTTTTTCG